>URNF01000049.1 GCA_900549155.1 uncultured Oscillospiraceae bacterium
GCTAGTGACGGGAAAGTGCCCGAAACCCGCACGGTTAAAGGCTTTTCGGAAGTTTTACTTCCGTTTGCCGAGGGAGATTTCGAGTCAGCCCCGTTATGACCACTTCGATACCTCTCCGTAAACTAACAGGTATATTATACACGAAATTGGAGAAATGTCAATTCCTTTTTCACGAGCGAAAGCGCATTGTCGGCGGGTTTCGCTCGAAAATTGTACACATTCACCAATCATTTCCACATGCATCCGTGTTTTTTCGAAAAAATTGGGTGAAATATCAAAAATACCGTTGCAAAACGGCGGTAAATGCGCTATACTGTATATGTATCCTTGCGAGTTCAAATTTCTGGAGGGAAACCGGATGACGAAAAAAGAATTGAAAGAGGCGCTGTGCGCGAAGCTGCTGCACAGCTTTTCGGTGCAGCCGGAAGAGGCGACCGACGAGCATTTTTATAATGCGCTGGTGCTGGTGCTGCGCGATCAGATGCGCAACAGCCGCATTCAGTATATTTCCAAAACGCACGAGCAGAACGCCAAGCAGGTGTATTATCTCTGCATGGAATTTCTGATGGGACGTTCGCTCAAGAACACGCTGTATAACCTCAATCTGACGAATGCGGCTGCTGCCGTTTTGAAGGAATATCATGTGAAGCTGGACGCTTTGTATGAGCTGGAGCCGGACGCAGGTCTCGGCAACGGCGGCCTCGGGCGGCTTGCCGCCTGCTTCCTTGACGGTCTGGCGACGGCGAAGATGCCGGCGATCGGCTATTCGCTTCTGTATGAATACGGCATCTTCCGTCAGAAGCTGGTGGACGGCTGGCAGACGGAGCTGCCGGACTTTTGGCTGCCGGGCGGCGAAAGCTGGCTGCTGCCGCGCCCCGAGCTTGCCAAGAAGGTGCTGTTTGACGGCAATGTGCGCGAATGGTGGGACAACGACTTCCACCATGTGGAGCATGAAAATGCCACCGTCGTGGTCGCACAGCCGTATGATCTGATGGTCGCCGGCAAGGACGGCAAGGGCATTTCGACGCTGCGCCTGTGGCGTTCCACCGCCCCGGGCATGGATATGTCGCTTTTCAACCAGGGCGAATATATGCGTGCCATGGAGCAAAAGGCGATGGCGGAGGTCATCACCCAGGTGCTGTATCCCGCGGACAACCACCGCGAGGGAAAATCCCTGCGCCTTTCCCAGCAGTATTTCCTCGTCTCCGCGTCGGTGCAGGACATCGTGCAGCGGCACCTTGAGACCTATGGCACGCTGGACAACCTGCCGGAGATGGCGGCGATCCATATCAACGACACCCACCCGACGCTGGCGATCCCTGAGCTTATGCGCATTATGCTGGACGAATGCGGCTATTCGTGGGAGGATGCCTATGCCATTGTGCAAAAGACCTTTGCCTATACCAACCACACGGTGATGGCGGAGGCGCTGGAGTGCTGGCCCGAGGATTTGTTTGCTGCGCGCCTGCCGCGCATCTATCAGATCGTCAAGGAGATCAACAATCGCTTCAGCGCGGAAATGATGGAAAAGACCGGCGGCGACACGCAGAAGGTCAGCCGCATGGCGATCATCAGCTTCGGTCAGATCAAGATGGCGAACCTCTGTGTGGCGGTGTGCCATTCGGTCAACGGCGTTTCCAAGCTGCACAGCGAGATCGTGAAGCACACGGTGTTCCCCGAGGTGTATTCCGTTGCTCCCGAGAAATTCACCAACGTCACCAACGGCATTGCGCACCGCCGCTGGCTGTGTCAGGCAAACCCCGCGCTCACCAAGTTCATTACCGAGAAGATCGGCGGCGACTTTGTCTATAACGCCGAGGAGCTGCAAAAGCTGCAGCCGCTCACCGAGGACAAGGCGGCGCTTGCCGACTTCATGGCGATCAAGCGGCAGAATAAGGAGCGCCTTGCCAAATATATCAAGGAGGCAAACGGCGTGACGGTCGATCCCGATTCGCTGTTTGATGTGCAGGTCAAGCGGCTGCACGAGTATAAGCGGCAGCACCTGAACGCCATGCACATTCTGCACACCTATCTGCAGCTCAAAGACAACCCCAACATGGAGTTCACACCGCGCACCTATCTTTTCGGCGCGAAATCCGCGCCGGGATATTATCTCGCCAAGGAGATCATCCGCTTTATCTGTAACCTCGCCAAGGAGATCGAAAACGATCCGGCGGTGCGGGATAAGCTGCGCATCGTGTATGTGGAGGATTACCGCGTGACGCTGGCGGAGCTGCTCATGCCCGCCGCGGACATCAGTGAGCAGATCTCGCTTGCGGGCACGGAAGCATCCGGCACCGGCAACATGAAGCTCATGATGAACGGCGCGGTCACGCTGGGTACGCTGGACGGCGCGAACGTGGAGATCCACGACGCGGTCGGCGACGACAACATCTTCCTTTTTGGTATGCGGACGGAAGAGGTGCAGGCGCGCAAGACGCAGTATAACCCGCAGGAGCTGTATATCAAGGACCAGAACATCCACCGTGTTATCGACTTCATGTACCACGGCTTCGGCGGCCGCAGCTATGCGGAGGTCGCCGGTTCTCTCACCGGCAAGGATCCGTATATGGTGCTGGCGGATTTCGAGGACTATTGCCGCGCACAGACGCTGTCGGGCAATGTCTATGCCGACAAGGAGCACTGGGCAAGGATGGCGCTGACCAACACGGCGCAAAGCGGCGTGTTCGCGTCCGACCGCTCCATCAAGGACTACAGCGACCGCATCTGGCACTGCCGTCCCGTGAAATTCTGATAAAAAACACGCAAAAAAGACCGCCCGCAGGCAATGCCTGCGGGCGGTCTTTCTTTCAGTGTGAGGTGGCGGTCGCGGCGACATCGCGCTCTTTGGTTTCGCTTGCGCCGATGTTCGCTTCCTGCAGGATGCGGAACGCTTCGTCGCTCAGCGTGAAAATGGCTTCTCTCTTCAAACCGTTTGTGTCATAGCCATCCCAAACGAGACAGAAAGCATCGTCCTTTGTGGGCGCTTTGCGCACAAGCGTGTTCTTGAGCGCGGCGAGCTGTGCACTTGTCAGCTCCTCCGGGGAAACAAAGTATTGCTGCATGCTGTCACCGCGGTTGTCATAGATATCCAGACCGGCGTTGCCTTCCTCAAGCGACTGCAGCATGTCGTCTTGCATCCCCTCGGTGCTTTTGTACCGATAGGAGAGATAGAGCGTGCAGCTTTCGGGGAAATATGCGGTGTTCAGCGGCACATCGAAGGAATAGACCTTGTTGCGATAGGTGACCTCGACGGTGAATTGGGTGAGCGTATTATCCGCTTTCGGGTAGTCCCCGTTTGTCAGCAGGGCATAGAGCTGTTCGAAGCTCAGCTTTTTTGACTCCTTTTGCATGGTGTCATAGACGGCGTCTGCCTCGTCGGTGCTCAGCTGCGTATGCCAGGGGGAAATGCCGCTGTCGCGCTCGGGCAGGGTGAAGATCTTGCGATAGGCCTCGCTCTTGTCCATGGCTTTTTCCAGCACTTTCAGCTGATCTGCAGAGAAAACGAGGCGGCGCTCGTGCACGCTGTTGCTGCCGGTATAGATCTTCACGGTCAGATAGTAAGCCGTGCCGCCGTCGCTGTCGCCAATACCGCTTATTGCGTTGTTGTTTTCGGCACAGATCTTGAGCCGCTCGGAAACGACGGCATAGGCATCCTTGTCATAGAGGATGATGTCGGCATAGTGCCTGGAGAAATAGGACGACTGACCGTTCTCGAGGGATGTAAAGGAGATGCCCCTGATCTCGTCGGCGGTGGGGCGGAAGGCGAGCGCACTGCGGCAGCCGAGGAACACACCGAGCAGCATCGCAGCGTCCGCTGCCAGCACCAGCAAAAACGTCGGCGCGACTTTCAGCAGCTGTTTCGGCTTTTTGGTGGTGATCAGCTCATAGACGCAGAAAGCGACCGCAGCGACAATATAGAGCACGACGGTATAATACATATCTGTGCTGCCGGAACCGCTGTTCATACCGAGGAACAGCACCGACGTCGGCATCAGCGAGACGAGGAAGGTGATGACAAGGCGGTTGACGTGCTGCAGGATCGGCGTGGCAGCGGCATAGCCGGCGGCTTCGCTTTTGCGCAGACGGAACAGCAAATTGGCGGCAAGGAAATAGACAAACGCCACCACCGCCGTATAGGCGGCACTGCTGTAGGAATGAAGAATGGTGGTGGCATCGGCGGTGGACAGGACGCCCGTCAGGATGCCCAGCGGAATGTTATAGCTTGCGTCAAGCAGAATGCCGTCGATGCCGCCCGAAAGGATGTTGACGTAGCCGTGAATGAGCATGCGGCAGACGGTGAGCAGCAGACGCGGCGCAAAGAAGATCAGTCCCGCGACCACGATGTTGTTGAACAGCGTGCCGGTGATGCTCATGGCAAGCGCCGTGCAGGCGGCGACAAACGCCGCACCGAGGAAGGAGTTCAGCAACAGCATACCGACGCCGGAAAGATCCAGCTGGATCTGCTGCGACAGGCACAGACAGGTGACGACCGAGACTGCCGACGAGGCGAGGATGGACACGAGAACCCAGAACATCACCGCCGCAAACAGGGAAATGAACATGGCAGCGCGGGTGACGGGGATCGCGTGATAGAAATCGCTGGCGCGCCGTTTGTTCAAAAACGAAAACAGCATCAAAACGGCGACGGGGGCCAGCGTATACATCGGCAGCACAATGAGCGGATGCATCCTAAGCAGCGTGACCAGCGAGCGGGTCATTTCCACGGTGCGGATCTGCTGCGCCCGGATGACGGTGCCGATGGGAATGAGCAGTGCTTCAAGGCACATCACGACCGTGAACAGAATGCCGACGATCTTCAGCTGGCGAATACCCTCGCCGAAAATGCGGGCATCAAAATCCCAAAAACGTGTGCGTTTCATGCTTTTCCCTCCCCTTCGTCGAAAATATAGCCGAGCGCTTCCATTTCATAGGTGAACACTTCCTCAAGCGACAGCGGCAGCACATCCAGCAGCACCGGCAGCTTTGCCTGCAGCGTTGCCACCGTCTGCTCGCGATCGCCGCGCACGATGAAGGACGCGACCGAGCCGTGACGGGTATAGTGCAGGATGTCCAGCCCCTCAAAAAGATCGCGGTCATATTCATGATTGAACGCGATCTGAATTTTGAACAGCGAGGTCTTGAGATTTTGCACATCGCTTTCGAGCACAAGGCCGCCCTTGTGCAGCAGCGCCAGCTGGTCACAGGTGTCCTCAAGCTCCCGCAGGGAGTGAGAGGTGATGATGGCGGTCGCGTGACGGTCGAGGACGTCCTCGACGATCAGCTTTTTGACAAGCGTGCGCATGATGGGATCCAGCCCGTCAAAGGTTTCGTCAAAGAAAATGTATTTCGGGCGGGAGGAAAGCGACAGGATGATGGCTGCCTGCCGTTTCATGCCTTTCGAAAAGGCGGAAAGCGGCTTCTTCGGGTCGAGCTTGAACGCCGCCGTGAGCGCTTCAAAGCGCGCCTTGTCAAAGGCGGGATAGGCAGCGGCATACAGCTGCGCCATACGCCGCATATCGGCGCCGCCGAGGAAAAACAGATCGTCGGGCACAAAGGCGATACGCGCCTTCACTGTTTTGTTTTCATACACCGGCTGACCGTCGACGAACACGGCGCCTGCATCCGGGCGGTAGACGCCGGAAATCAGCCGCAAAAGCGTGGATTTTCCCGCACCGTTGGAACCGACCATGCCGTAGATACAGCCCTCGGGGATGTTGCAGGTCACATTGTCGAGCGCCGTGAAATCCCCAAATCGCTTGGTGAGCGCTTTTACCTCAATCATGGGATACCCCTCTTTCCGTATAGATTTTTTTCAGTATGTCCGTCAGCTCCGTCAGCTCCACACCGGCAAGCGCCAATTCCTCGGCAAGTGCGGAAAAATCGGACAGCTTGCGCCGCTTGAAGACCGCGAGGAGCGCCGCTGCTCCCTCGGAGACAAAGCAGCCGATGCCGGGGATGGAATAGATGATGCCGCGCGTGTCCAGCTCGCCGTATGCCTTCTGAATGGTGTTCGGGTTGACCGACAGCTCGATGGACAGGCTGCGCACCGACGGCAGTTGGTCGCCCGCGTGCAGAACGCCGGACAAAATGAGCCGCTCCAGCTGATCGATCAGCTGTTCATAAACGGGCTTGCGGGACAGAGGATCGATTTGAAACATAGGACACCTCCTTCATGTACTAGGTGTACTATCTGTGTTAGTACACCTAGATGATACACCGCCGCGCACCGTTTGTCAAGAAAAAGTTGCAGATTTTTTTCTTTTGCGCTATGATAGTCCATATATTAAGGAAAGAGGGAATTCCCATGGATATCACCATCCGCAGAGCCGTGAAAACGGACATTCCGTCGCTCGACCGTCTGCTTTTTGAGGTGCACAAGGTGCACAGCGACGTGCGCCCCGACCTGTTCAAAAGCGGCGCGAAAAAATATACCGACGAAGAATTGTGCGGTATTCTGGAAAATGAGAAAACGCCCGTTTTTGTCGCCGAAACGGCGGACGGGATTGCGGGCTATGCGTTCTGCATCGAACAGCAGCATGTCGGCAGCCGCAGCATGACGGATGTCCGCACGCTGTATATCGACGATCTGTGCGTGGATGAGCAGGTCAGAGGACTGCACATCGGCAAAAGGCTGTATGAGCATGTCCTTGCCTTTGCAAAGGAGCAGGGCTTCTACAATGTGACGCTCAATGTGTGGGCGGACAACGTGAAGGCCGTGGGCTTTTATGAAAAGCTGGGGCTGCGGGTGCAGAAGATCGGCATGGAAAAAATTCTGTAAAACGGCGATATTTTACAGCGCATGGGGCAACCTTATGTTGAGGTGAGACCATGCAGGAACAATATACAAAAACGGTGGAAGCGCTCAGCCGCTATCTGCGCGTGGATCTGAGCTATGACGTGCTGGCGCGTCCGTTCAAGATCGGCTCGCGCAACGCGACGCTCTTTTTCGTCGAGGGCTTTGCAAAGGATGAGATCCTCGAAAAGCTGCTCGAATATGTGATGTCGCTGAAGGACGAGGATCTTGCAAACATCCGCACGGCAAGCGCCTTTGAGCAGAAATATATCACCTACATCGAGACGGGCAGCGACGACGACATCCGCGCCATCGCGACACAGGTGCTGTCCGGCCTTGAAGCGCTGGTCATCGAGGGCGTGCGGGATGTCGTGATGATCGAGGCGCGCGCGTTCCCGACACGCAGCGTGGACGAGCCGGACACCGACCGCGTCATGCGCGGCTCGCACGACGGCTTTGTGGAAACGCTGGTGTTCAACACGGCACTTTTGCGCCGCCGCATCCGCGACCCGCGCCTTATCATGGAGATCATGCACATCGGCGAGGTGTCCGCGACCGATGTGGTGGTGTGCTATATGCAGGGGCGCGTGGACAAGCGCCAGCTGGCAGCGCTGCAAAAAAAGCTCAAAAGCATCCACATTCCCGCCCTCACCATGGCACAGGAGAGTCTTGCGGAATGTCTTGTGCGCGGACAGTGGTATAACCCGTTTCCGAAGATCCGCTATACCGAGCGTCCCGACAGTGCCGCCGCGTGCATCAGCGAGGGGCAGATCATCGTGCTGGTGGACAATTCTGCCGCCGCGATGGTGATCCCGTCCGCCATGATGGATTTTTTACAGGACACAAACGACTTCTGTTTTCCGCCCATCATCGGCACCTATCTGCGCTTTGTGCGCGCGGTCATTTTTCTCGGCACGCTGTTTTTGATGCCGCTGTGGTATCTGCTGGTGAAAAATCCGGACAGTGTGCCGCAGGCGCTGCATTTCCTGCTCATTCATGAGCCGAATGAAGTTTCCATTCTGCTGCAGATCATTTTGGCGGAATTGCTCATCGACGGCGTGAAGCTCGCGTCCCTCAACACGCCGGACGCGCTCAACAACGCATTCAGCGTCGTGGGCGGTCTGATACTCGGCGAATTTGCGGTCAAGGCGGGCATTTTCGTGCCCGAGGTGCTTTTGTATATGGGCTTCACCGCCGCCGCAGGCTTCACCCAGCCGAGCTTTGAGCTTGGCTATGCGTTCAAGGTGCTGCGCCTTTTGACGGTGCTGCTCATTGCCGCTTTGAACTGGGTGGGCTTTGCGATCGGCGTGGTGCTCATCGTGGTGCTGATGGCGACCACCGAGACGGTGCTCGGCAAGCGCTATCTCTATCCGCTCATTCCGTTCAACGGCAAGGCGCTGTTGCGTCAGATCTTCCGCTATCCCATCAATCGCGACAACTGCTGACATATTCCCCCGACGGCACGCATATATATGCGGTGTATATTAAAGTCGGAGGAGATGTCGTTATGAGCTTTCAGACCGAAAATGTAACGGTGTGCGTTCTGAATACGGGGTGCGGCGGCGAGGGCGAATGTCCGCTTGACGGGGACTATCTGCTGCCGGACTATTGCCCCGACATTGCCGCAATACTCAAATGTACGGTGAAACCGGCGGTTTTATCCCGTCAATGGAGCGGGGATAAGCTGCTCATCGACGGACAGTGCACGATCAGCGTTTTGTATCTCGACGAGGAGCGCAAGTGCGTGCGCGCGTTTTCCTGCGCCGAGCCGTTTTCCTGCAGCATCACCGCACAGACCCCCACCGACACACAGCCCTTTGTGTCGGCGAGGGTAAACTATGTCAACTGTCGGGCGGCAAGTCCCCGCCGTATCGGCGTGCACGGCGCGCTGACGCTGCGGATACAGCAGACGCCCTGCGGGGAAGAAACGGTGCTGTCGGACATCATCGGCGACGGCGTGTGCAAAAAGAGCGAAAATGTTTCTTTCTCTGCGCCTGCGGGCAGTGCGGAAAAGATGTTCACCGTGAGCGAGGTGGTGGATCTCGGCAGCGGTAAGCCGCCTGTCGAGATGCCGGTGCGGGTCGCCTGCACCCCACTTGTCACCGAGTGTAAGCAGCTGCCGGATAAGGCAATCGTCAAAGGCGGCGTGCAGCTCATGACCCTGTATGTCGCAGACGCGACGGCGGGGACGACCGAAAAGGCGACCCATGAATTTCCGTTCAGTCAAATTTTGGATCTTGAGGGGCTGGACGACACCTGCAAGTGCGTGACGCATGCGGATGTCCTGTCCGCCGAGGTGCACGCGACCGCCGATCCGAACGGCGCCAACACGCTTTTGGCGGTGACGATCAAGCTGTGTGTGCGCATGGAAGCCTTCCGCAACAGCACGGTCGGCGTCGTGACGGATGCTTATTGCACGACCTGCCCCGGTGAGGCGGAAATGACGCGCCTTGTCACCGAGCAGCTTTGCAATGTGCGGCAGGAGAACACCACCCTGAAAACGGTGCTGGATCTGCCGAGCGAGAGCATGGCGGAGATCGTGGATCTTTGGTGCGAGCTGCTGCCGGTGACCACCCGTATGGAGGGGGACACGGCATATATCGACGGACATCTGCAGATCTCCATGCTGGGACGCGACCGCGACGGCAGTGTTGCCTATTATGAGCACGCCGAAGCCTACACGCTGCAATATGACGATCACTGCGACGATATGCGCGCCGAGGTAGCGCCTGCCGACACGGAATATGCCATTGTCGGCGGCAAGGTCGAGGTGCGGCTGGAGCTTGCCGTTTGTCGGCTTTGCTATACGCGCGGCGAGCAGGCGGCGCTTTGCCGCTTTGAACCGACGGGGGACGCCTATCCCGAGGAGCGGGCATCGGTGCGCATCCGTCGCGGAAAACAGGGCGACAGCGTGTGGGACATCGCCAAGGGCTGCCACACAACGCCCGCCGCCGTCAAAGAGGAAAACGGCATCGCCGGTGACACCTTGCCCGAGGATATGCTGCTTTTGCTGCCGCTTTGCTGAGAAGAAAAAAGGAGCTGCCTTGCAGTTCCTTTTTTTCTTGTCTTTTTTTGGAAAATGCGGTATACTACATTCGAAACTCATTTTACAAATTGGAGTGCGTGTATGAAAACCTTTGCCGCCCTGCGGGAGACCTATCCCGTTTTCCGCTTTCATGCCTATGATCTGACGCTTGCCGAAAAAACGGTGGAGATCACCTATCATTTTGAGATCGCGGGGCTTGCCGCGTTTGCGCCGCACTGGTCGTTTCCGCGCGGCGCGGCGGCAGTGACGGTGGATGATCCGACGCTGCGGCGGCTGGCGTTTTCGCTCGGCATGGTGGAGCTTGTGAGCTATTGGAAGCTGTGCTGCTGCCCGCGGGTGGAAATTCTCGCGGGGGCGCTGGATGATGCGCAGTGCGCGTGGTGGAAACGGCTGTATTTCCACGGGCTGGGCGAGTTTTTCTATCGCAACGGCATCACGCCCGACGCCGACAGCTTCATGGAGCTTGTCTCGTGCGGCGAACCGATCGCGGGCGCGTCTGTGCCGACGCCGAAAAACGGCTGTCTTGTGCCGATCGGCGGAGGCAAGGACTCGGCGGTGACGCTGGAGCTTTTGCGCGGGCAGAAGGCGACGAACTTCTGCTTCATCATCAATCCGCGCGGCGCGACGCTGGAAACGGTGAAGGCGGCGGGCTATGACGCGGCACACACGCTGGCGGTGCACCGCACACTGGATAAGACCATGCTGGAACTGAACCGCGCGGGGTATCTGAACGGCCACACGCCGTTTTCCGCCATCGTGGCGTTTTCAAGCGTGCTGACGGCATATCTGCACGGGCTGCGGTATGTGGTGCTCTCAAACGAATCGAGCGCCAACGAAAGCACCGTGGCGGGCAGCACGGTCAACCATCAGTATTCCAAGAGCTTCGCTTTCGAGCGGGATTTTCATGAATATGAGGAAAAGTATATCGACTCCGGCGTGCTGTATTTCAGTCTCCTGCGCCCGATGAGCGAATATAAAATCGCCGGGCTTTTTGCCGAAATGCCGCACTATCACCGCATTTTCCGCAGCTGCAATGTCGGCAGCAAGGAAGACATCTGGTGCGGGCACTGTCCGAAATGCCTGTTTGTGTTTCTGATCCTGTCGCCGTTTTTGCCGCATGCTGCCGTGTGTGACATTTTCGGCAGGGATATGCTGGCGGACGAAGAAATGCAGCCGATCTTTGATCAGCTCATCGGCATCGCGTCGGAAAAGCCGTTTGAATGTGTCGGCAGCCGCGGCGAGGTGAACACCGCCGCCGTGCAGACCGTGCAGCACATGGAAGCGGCGGGGGAAAAGCTGCCGTATCTTTTGCAGTATTATAAAACAACGCCGCTTTTTGTGCAATACAGTAAAGCGCCGCATGCCTATGAAAACGACTATGACGAGGAAAATCTGCTACCGCCCGCGTTTGCGGCGCTGGTGCGCGCGACCTATTGAGAAAGGGTGAGGGATGTTGAAGGAGACGCTTTATCGGCTGTGTGCGGGAAAACGGGTGCTGCTTTTGGGCTTCGGCAAAGAGGGGCGCTCGACGCTGCGGCTTTTGACGGCGGTGGGCGGCTGGGCTTCACTGACGGTGGCGGACGAAAATCACGTGGACACGGGGGATATCCCGCTTGTTTGCGGCGCGGATTATCAGGACGCCATCGAAAACAGCGATGTGGTGTTCAAGAGTCCGGGCGTGGTGCTGAAAAAGCCCTTTGACAGCTATTCCGCGTTCATCACCTCGCAGACCGAGGTGTTCCTGTCGGTTTTCGGCAGACAGTGCATCGGCATCACCGGCACCAAGGGCAAAAGCACCTCATCGACGCTTTTGTATCATGTGCTGAAAGAGGCGGGCATCGGCTGCGTGCTGCTCGGCAACATCGGCATCCCGCCGTTTGACCGCATCGAGGAGATCGGGCCGCACACGCTGGTGGTGATGGAGCTTTCCTGCCACCAGCTGGAATATACCCGCTTTGCGCCGCACACGGCGGTGCTGCTCAACATCTTTGAGGAGCACCTCGATCACTACGGCACTTTTGAGAAATACCGCGCCGCCAAGGAGAACATCTATCGCTGTCAGGAAACGGGCGACTTCCTTTTCTGCAACATTCACGACCTGCCGCAGAAGGACACCTGCCGCAGCACCGTCATCTCCGTCTCCGGAGACGGAACGCCTGCCGATGTGACGGTGGTGGGGGAGACTGTGCATCTGTCCGACGGCACGGCATACACCATCCCCGCCGACCGCATCCGCCTGCACGGCAAGCACAATGCGTTTGACATCGCGGTCGTGTATGCGATCGCGGCGCGCAGCGGCATCACCGACGAGACGTTCACCGATGCCCTCATTTCCTATGAGCCGCTGCCGCATCGGCTGCAGCCGCTCGGCGAAATTGACGGCATTCGCTTTTATGACGACTCCATTTCCACCATCGGCGAGACGACCATGCGCGCGCTGGACACGCTGCCGGACACCGACACCGTGCTCATCGGCGGCATGGAGCGCGGCATTGATTATACGGCGCTTGTCCGCTATCTTTCCGACAGCCCCGTTAAGCATATCCTGCTGATGGAAGCAACGGGGGAACGGATCTACAAAGAGGCAATGGCGCTGCCGGTGAAACGTCCCGAACGCTTTGAGACGGTGGGCGATCTCAAAAATGCGGTCGCCGTCGCCAAGCGGGTGACGGCAAAAGGGAAAATCTGTCTCCTGTCGCCTGCCGCCGCAAGCTACGGCATCTTCAAAAACTTCGAGGAACGCGGCGAGGTGTTCCAGAAGCTGGTAAAAGAATGAAAAAAGCTTGTCGCATCTCAATGCGACAAGCTTTTTTTTTTTTTTTTTT
>URNF01000050.1 GCA_900549155.1 uncultured Oscillospiraceae bacterium
TGAGGCAGATATAGGTCTTGCCGGTCGCCACCGTCAGCGGCGTGCCGTCGGCTTCGGTGAAGGAAAGCCGGCTGTCGGTGCGCTTCCACTTGATCGGGCGGCTCGTGCCGCCGGAGACCAGCGTGCCGCTGCCGGCATTCAGCTGAAAGCTGATGTGGGAGCTGTCCTCGTTGAACCGCGTGTCATACATGATGATGACGTTCGAGATGCGGATGGGGTCGCCGTCATAGGACACGTGCTCCGCAGAGGAGAGGACGTTGCGGTGCTTTGTGTACAGCTTCGTTGCCGCGTCATAGGTGAACGACACCTTCCAGCGGGACGAAATGTTGATCTGGACGCCGTTGCCCGCGCCCGTGCCCGCTTTTTCGCCGAACGTGAACGGCGCGGCGGTCGCGGTCTTGGTGGCAATGCCGCGTTTTTTGATGGCGGTGTCCATCTTGGCGCGGGTGAACACCTTGGTGTGCTCGATCGCGCCGTTGACGGCTTTGAGCTCCTTGCTCACTTCCACAAGGCTGTCGAGGTCGGTGAGCTTTTTCTCCTTGATCATCGCTCTGCCGAGCGTGCTGCCGCCGACATGGCAATAGATGGTGTCAAGCGCTTTCGCCATTTTCACGAAATGGGTGCGCGCGCTGCGGCAGGGGCCGACCTGCGCAGGGACGCTGTCAATGCTGCCGAACACCGCCATGATGCGGGGGATGCCCGCTTCCGTCTCGGCTTCGACATAGAGATCCGCCTTGTCGATGTTCTTCTGACGGATGCTCGCGGAATAGTTGTCGATCATGAACGCCACGGGGCGGTTATTCTGCGTTTTCAGCGACTTTTCGCCGGTCAGCAGATTGTCATACAGCACGGGCGGATCAGTCGGCGTCGCCGTCGTGGTCGGCGCGGCGGCGGAGGTCGGCGCCGTGTCGGAGATCGGCGCGTCGCTGCCGCCGCAGGCGGCAAGGGACAAAAGCAGCGCCAGGCAGACAGATGCCGCCCCGCCGCGCAAAAGCATGTTTTTCAAAGAAATCCCATCCTCTCTTTTCACTTCGTTTTCAGTATACTACACCGTCCGCCAAATTGCAACAAAAGAAGTGCGGTCATTTTGCTGCGCGATGCAGCCGCCGAAAGGCGGCGGGGGGAAAGCCCGTTTTTTGTTTGATTTGCGCCGCAAAGCTCTTTGTGTCGTGATAGCCGACCGCCTCGGCGACGGCGGCGACTGCCAGCGTGCTTTCCGCCAGCAGGCGGCACGCCTGCGACACCCGCAGCGCCGTGACATATTGCGTGAACGTCACGCCGACCTCTGCCTTGAAGCTGCGGCTGATGTGCGGCAGGCTGTAGTGCATGGCGGCGGCAAGCGATGAAAGAGAAATGTCCTCGGCGAAGTGCGCCTTGGCATAGGCGCAAAGGCGCGCAGCGGGCGTGTCGGCGGGGGCGTCCGTGTCCGCGATGCTGCGCAGCGAAATGAGCAGGATCTCCACCAAAAGACAGCGGCACATTTCGCGGCAGCCCGCAGGGCGCGCCGCAAGCTCCTTTTGCAGCCGCCGCAAAAGCGCCAGCACCGCACCGTCCTCATCGTGAAACACGAGATGCGCCGGATCGGCAAGCAGACGGCGGTCGAGATGCAAAAGATAGTGCGTCAGCACCGCGTTGAGACTCACCGTCCCCGTCAGCGCGGGGTCGAGCACCTGCGGCAGAAACAGACAGTCGAAATAGTCATAGCTGTCCGACAGCGTGCGATAGCCGTGCAGGCTGCCGCGGTCGATGAACACATAGTCCCCCGCGCGCAGGCGCGTCGTCTGCCCGTCCAGCGTGTGCAGCACCTCGCCGCGCAGAATATAGGAAAGCTCCAGAAAGCTGTGGTCATGCAGTCCGACCACGGTCTTCTCCCGCCGCTCCAAAAGCTCCGGCAGATCGCCCGGATGCGACGCGGCAAGCTCGATGGTTCCCATATCAAACAGACCCCCGTTTTTTGAAAATATACCGCTTGTTTTATTATAGCACGGCGGTATACTGAAAGCAACAGGAAAGGAGTGGGCGACATGGCGATCTCGGGAAAATGGATCCGCTCGCCGCAGGCGACCGATCTCGCGGCGGTGAGCTTTGAAAAGGACTTTGCGCTCGCAAAGCCGGTGAAAAAGGCGGTGCTGAGGGCGACGGCGATGGGCGTGTATGTCCCGACGCTCAACGGCAAAAGGGTGGGGGACAGCGTGCTGATGCCGGGCTGGACGGCATATGAGCATCGGGTGCTGTTTCAGACCTATGACGTGACGGCGCTGCTGCGGGAGAAAAACACGCTCGCTCTCGGCGTCGGCGTCGGCTGGGCGGTCGGCATCAAGGGCAAAAACCGGCATCACCACAACCGCTATACCGACCACACCTCGCTTCTCGCCGCGCTCACCGTCACCTATGCGGACGGCAGCACACAAACGGTCGCGACCGACGAAACGTGGCGGGTGTATACGACGGCGGTGACGATGAACGATTTTTATCTCGGCGAAACGCAGGACTACACGGCGCGGCGGCGGTGTCTCGGCGCGGCGGTGCTGTCGGACGTGAAAACGCGCGTCGTCGCGCAGACGGGCGCGTGGATCCGCGAGCAGGACGTGGTAAAGCCCGTCGCCGTTTTGAAAACGCCGAAAAACGAGTGGGTCGTGGATTTCGGGCAAAACCTTGCGGGCTATGTCCGCCTGCACCTTGTCGGCAAAAAGGGCGATCGCGTGGTGCTGCATCACGGCGAGGTGCTTGACGCGGACGGCAATTTTTATAACGAGAACTACCGTGCCGCCGAAAGCCGCGTCACCTATGTGCTCGACGGGAAAGCGCGCGACCTTGCGCCGCTGTATACGTTTCAGGGCTTTCGCTATGTCCGCCTGACGGAATACCCGTTTGACACGGTCGATCCCGACGCGTTCACCGCCGTGGCGGTGCATTCCGACATGGCGCGCACCGGCGATTTTGTCTGCGGCAATCAGAAGGTCAATCAGCTGTATCATAATATTATTTGGGGGCAAAAGGGCAACTATCTCGACATCCCCACCGACTGCCCGCAGCGGGACGAGCGGCTCGGCTGGACAGGGGACACGCAGGTCTTCTGCCGCACGGGCGCGATCAATTTCGACGTGGAGCGCTTTTTCACCAAGTGGATGGAGGATGTGGCGCTTGAACAGGAGAAAAACGGCGCGGTCGGCTGTGTCATCCCGCACCTGGACGGCGCAAAAAATCCGTCCGCGGCGTGGGCGGATGCGGCGTGCGTCGTGCCGTATGAGCTGTATCGCGCCTATGGCAACAAGAAGCTGCTCAAAAAGCATTTCCCCGTCATGAAAAAATGGGTGGACTATATGCACCGTGCGGGGGACGCGGAGTTTCTGTGGCTGGGCGGCACGCACTTCGGCGACTGGCTCGCCATGGACAACGGCGAGGACAATTTCAGCGGCGCGACCTCAAAGGACTATATCGCGTCGGCGTATTTTGCCTATTCGACGGCGCTGCTCGTCAAGGCGGGCAAGGCACTCGGCATGGACATGCAGGCATATGAGACGCTGCACGACAACGTGGTAGCCGCCGTGCGCGCGCGGTATTTCAAAGACGGCAGAACCGACATGACCGTCGACGGCGACGAGTGGAAACCCGAGACGCAGACGGGCTATGTGCTGGCGCTGCATTTCGGGCTGTGCGCCGAAAAGGATCGCGCCGCGTTTGCCGCGCGGCTGGCGGCGCTGGTCGAAGAAAACGGCGGGCGCATGACGACGGGCTTTGTCGGCACACCGTATCTGCTCCACGCGCTGTCGGAAAACGGCAGGACCGATCTTGCCTATTCTCTGCTGCTGCAGGAGCAGACGCCGTCGTGGCTGTATGCGGTGAACCACGGCGCGACCACCGTGTGGGAGCACTGGAACAGTCAGAAAGAGGACGGCAGCTTTTGGAGCACCGGCATGAATTCCTTTAACCACTATGCCTACGGCGCGGTGTTTGACTGGATCTTCGGCGTGGCGGCGGGCATCGCGCCGATCACGGCGGGCTATGAAACGACCCGTGTTGCGCCGCACCCCGACCGTCGGCTGGGGTTTGCGAAGACCGCGATCGAAACGCGGCACGGCAGACTTTCCGTCCATTGGTACTATCGCGACGAGCGGGTGGTGTATGAGCTGACCGTCCCCGCCGCCATGACGGTGGAATTTGTGCTCCCGTCCGGCAAAACGCATATGCTGACAAAGGGCAGCTGGCTTTTTGAAGAGTAATAGGTAATAAGTAAGAAGTAATAAGTACATCGGAAACAGAAGCGGCGCAGGACTTTTGAAAAGTCCTGCGCCGTTTTTGCGTCCTGATTATGAGTGGGAATTTTGCGTTTTGAACGCCGCGAGCAGCTGCAGAACACTCTGCCGCTGTTCCGGCTGCAGCGCCGAAAACGCCGCGGTTAATTCGCGCAGCTGCGCGGGTGCATCCGTCCCCGTCGCGAAAAATTCTTCCGGCGTCACGCCGAGATATGCGCAGATGTAGAAAAATACCTGCATGGACGGGAACGCCTTCCCGTTTTCGATGCGGTTGATATAGCTCGGATTTTGCCCGATCGCAAGGCTCATTTCCCTTGCTGAAACGCCCTTTTGCTCCCGCAGCTTGGAAAGACGCAGGCAAAAGAATTCCTCATACATATCGGTCACATCCTTTAAGAACAGTATATATGATGCGGCACGCGGATGCAAGCAAAAACAAATACAAAGCGTATAATCCCACGTGAATTATACAGAAAACACCGCCGAAATGCATTGAAAATGCGGGTCCCTTATGGTATACTGTCCGCAAAAGGAGCGTGGTTTTTTATGATACAAAACGGTGTGGAGCTGTATAACGTGGTGGAAAACGATCCCGTGATGCTGCGGCTGCCGAAGCGGCTGTTTTCTGCGCTGCCGCCGCTGGGCGTCGGGGCGGCGGAGAACGCGACGGGCGTGGAGCTGCGCTTTGTGCCCGAGGGCGAGGTGAAGCTCACCCTGTCGGTGCAGAATACGTCGCATCCCGTGGTGGCGCTGCTGTATTACGGCGACACCCAGTCGGGCGGCAACACGCTCGAATATTATCTCGACAAGGAACCGAAGGTCTTTACCTTCACCCCCGCGCCGCACCTTAAGGAGCTGCCGACCGACACGCCGTTTTCGCCGCAGGTACTGCGGCTGATGCCCGCGGGCGGCAGCGTGGTTTTGCACAAGGTCGAGGGAGAGGTGCGCCCGCCGCGCGCCGATGAGGTGCCGACAAGGACGCTGCTTTTCTATGGCTCGTCCATCACCCACGGCAGCCTTGCCTGCGCGCCGAACATGTTCTGGTCGCGGCGCACCGCCGAAAAGCTCGGCTTTGATCACCGTAACTACGGCATTGCGGGGTCCTGCCGCATGGAGCCCGAGGTGGTCGATTTCCTCTCGAAAGAGGTGAAATGGGATGCGGCGGTTTTGGAGAGCGGCGTCAACATGCTCGGCGACGACGAAACGCTCTACAGAGAGCGGCTGCGGCATATGCTGGAAACGCTGCACGCCGCACATCCCGAAAAATATCTTTTCTGCATCGACCTTTTCTATTGCGCGTCGGATCTGCGCGGCGACGGGCGAGCACAGCGTTTCCGCGACATCCACACCGAGGAGGTCGCGCGCATCGGCAGCGACAGGGTCGTCAAGCTGTCGGGGCTTGACTTTTTGCCCGACCGCACGCTTTTGTCGGAGGATCTGGTGCATCCCTCGGTAGAGGGCGTCATCACGATCGCCGACCGCCTGTCCGCACGGCTGCGGGAATATCTTTTCTGAAGATATACAGACAAAGACGAAAAGTGGGATGATGGGAACGGATCTGAAAGAAAATGCTGTCGGGCCGCGGCTGAGCCCGACAAAACGGCAGGGGCAGGCAGAAACTACGGCGTGGACGCGCTGCGGATTTTTTCCATGTTTCTGGTGCTGATCCTGCACATATTGCAAAAAGGCGACCTGCTTTCGGGCGCATTTAACGCTGCAACCGGCACGGCGTGGGCTTTGGAGATCATGGCGTACTGCGCGGTGGATATCTATGCCCTGATCAGCGGCTTTGTGGGCTACACCGACAAGCCGAAGCCCTTTCGCTGCGCAAAACCGCTTCGCCTTTGGGTACAGGTTTTCACGTATAGCTTTGGGATAACGCTGGCGGCGTTTTTGGTTTTTCCGCAGAAGGTGACGGAAAAGCAGTTGTTTTCTTCATTGGTCCCGATCGCGTCGCGACCCTATTGGTATTTTACCGCCTATATTCTGTTGCTTATCCTGCAGCCCTTTGTGAACCGCTTTCTCCGTTTTGAGAGTGAAAAGCAGCTGACAAGGCTTGCGGCGGTTTCCGTGTTTTTTCTCTCTGTGTTCCCGCAGTTTTCTGCGCACTTCGAGGTGAATGATCCCTTTGTGACGTTTAACGGGTATTCTTTTTTGTGGCTGCTGTTTTTGTATATACTGGGCGCGTGGATCAAGCGGATAGATCTTGTGAACCGCATGAGACCGGCGGTTGCGTTGGTCGGCATGCTCCTTTGCGGTGCTGTCACCTGGATCGTACGGGAGCTCGTGCCGGAAAGGTTCAAGCTGCGCCTGCTTGTAAACTACACGTCTCCCACGGTGTTGTTTATGGCGGTTGCCTATTTGGTGCTTTTTGCGCGCATGCGGGTCGGCAGACGCGCCGCGGGTGCGATTGCGTTTTTCGCACCGGCGTCGTTTGGCGCATATTTGCTGCATGTTCATCCGCTGGTGTGGAATAAGGTCTTGCCGCGGATGTTTCTTTGGGTCTCGAAAGAACCCGTTTTGATGGCGGCGGAGGTTTTGGGCTGTGCCGTCGTCCTGCTGGCGCTGTTTATGCTGATAGAAAAGCTGCGGCTGTGTCTGTTTCGGGTGCTGCAGATTGATCGGCTTGTCGGAATGATCGGAAGCAAGCTGGATGCGAGCTTTGCCGGCGGCTGATGCTTTTGCTGAAAAAATCCCCGCGTTGTCAAATGACAACGCGGGGATTTTTCATGCCTTATTTTCTGCGCCGAACAGGCGGATCTTTCTTTTGACCGCTTCTCTGACGGCGTCGACCTTGCGGTCGCGCACGGCGAGATAGGAAAGCCCCTCGTCGAGCGCTTTGCGCACGGCATCGTCGCCCGCCTTGCACAGGTCGGTGAAGATGTTGACCTTTGCGATGCCCGCCGCGATCGCGTTTTGGAAATCGCTGTCGGAAAGCCCCGACCCGCCGTGCAGCACCAGGGGTGCGTCGACGCTTGCGCGGATGTCGCGCAGGCGGTCGAAATGCAGCTTGGGCGGACGCTTGTATGCCCCGTGTGCCGTGCCGACGGCGACCGCCAGCGCATCGACGCCCGTCGCTGCCAAAAAGCGCTCGGCTTCTTCGACGGTGGTGACGGCGGCGTCCTCGTCGGCAGCCGCCTCGCCCACATGCCCGATCTCGCCCTCGACCGTTGCGCCGCAGGCGTGCGCGATGCGCACCATCTCGGCGGTGGCAGCGCAGTTTTCGGCATAGGGAAGCGCCGAGCCGTCAAACATGATGCTCGAAAATCCCAGCTGCAGCGCCTCGATACACCGCTCGAAGGTCAGCCCGTGGTCATAGTGCACGACCACCGGCACGGCGGCGCGTTTTGCCGCCGCGATGACCGACGGCGCGATGAGCGGCAGATCGCCGTGGGGCAGCAGCACCTCTGCCGTCCCGATGATGATGGGCGCAGAAAGCGCCTCTGCCGCTTCGATCGCGGCTTGCAGCATGTCGGTGTCGGTGGTGTTGAAAAGCCCGACGGCATAGTGCTCCTTTTGCGCTTTGCCGAGAACGGCATCTAAATTGACCAGCATGACGTGTCCCCCTGTGTCAGATAGTTTTCGATGGCGGCAAGACCGCTTGTTGCGTCGGTCGTGCGAAGCGACATCGCGGCTGCCACGCGTCCGTAGTGCAAAATGTCGCGGTCGGAAAGCCCGCGGCTGACGGCAAGCAGCGCCCCGGCGCAAAACGCGTCGCCCGCCCCTGTCGTCCCTTTAATATACCCCGTCGGCAGCGACAGCGCGGGGAGCACGGTGACGCCGTCTCTGCCGCAACAGACCGCGCCGTCTCTGTGGTGCAGAATGACCTTTTCCCGCACGCCGCGCGCCAGGAGCGCCGCCGCGATCTGCGGGAGATTGTCGGCGGTCGGGGCAATGCCCGCCAGCCCGCCGCCTTCTGTTTCGTTGACGATGAGATAGTCGACAAGCGGCAAAAAGGGCAGCACCTGACGGTAGCGGTCGCTTTCCTCGCTCACAAGGTCGACGGACGTTTTGATGCCGCAGTCGGTCGCCGCCTGCAGAATGTCCCGCGCGTCGCCCGCGTCGATCTTCTCGAGCAGCAGAAGATAGCCGAGATGCAAAAGCCCGACGGGAAGACGGTCGGTCGGCACGTCCGCCGCGCAAAGCTGCGCCGCCGCGCCGGGATAGGTGAAAAACGTGCGCTGTCCGCCGGCAACGCTGATGACCTGCGTGTGCGCGGTCGCGCTGTGCGGCAGGGTGCGGATATATCGTGTGTCCACGCCTGCGGCGGAGAGGGTGTCCGTGATGAACGTGCCGTCCGCGTCGCTCCCGACGCACCCCACCGCGAAAACGGGGAGCGCGGGGCACAGGCGCTTGAGGTCGACAGCGACGTTCGGCACACACCCGCCGACCGCTTTGGACACGGCGGCAATCTGCACAAGCGCGCCCTCTTTGGGATAGGCGGGCACGGTGGACAGGTGATCCACGAGCATCGTTCCCGCAACGGCAATCCCGCGCATGTCAGTTACACTCCGCGACAAGCGGACCTGCCAGCTCTTTGAGATAGAACAGCTTGCCCGGCAGGGTCGGCATGAATGTGGACGGGATGTGGCGGTCGGCGCCGTGATGCAGGGTGGTGAGGAAGCTCATGCCCTGCCAGCCCATCCCTCTGCCGAGTGCGCCGTCCGCGCCGCCGATGCAGAAGTCCGCCTGCAAAAACAGCTTGGGGCCGATGGTGTTGGCGCGGCAGGGAACGAGGGTGGTGCGGCTTTTGAAGCTGGTGATGGCGTTTTGCTCGATCGTGAGCGGGTGCAGCTTCGCGCCGAGACGGTAGGGCGCTTCGCGCCACTGTTCCTCGGTTGCATAGTCGGCGGCAAAGTGCGGCTCCCAAAAGGCGATGTGGCACATTCTGCCGATGCCGTAGACCAGCACCAGCCGTGCACCCTCTGCCTTGAGCGCGGCGATCTTTTCGGGATAGGTGACGAGATTGTCCTTTGTCGCAAAGTTGCGCTGATTTTCGGGGACGGTGCGGTCAAGCTTGCCGAAAAACGCTTCCCTCATGCTGTATTCAAAGGACGCGGGGTTGTCGGCGGGCAGCGTGTTGCCGTCCCCGTCCGCCCATTCGTCCATGTTGAAGGTCGTGACGTGATCGCAGGGAATTTCCCAGGCGTTCAGGAAATACACCGCATAGCGATACATCCCCATCGGTCCGACGGGGAGAATGAGCGCGAGCTTTTCGCCCGCGTCGCGGGATCTTTTGATCTGCAGGGCGATCTCGTGTCCCATCATCATGTTGAAATCCGCAATGTCCTCACAGGCGATCGGCGCAAAATCCCTGTGCCAGAACGCCTCTCTTGCGACGCCCTTTTCGCAGCAGGCGTCGATTTTTGCCATGTCCCAGCCCGCGGGATAAAATCCCTCAAGCAGCGAGCCCTTGACAGTCGTCATGAAATCCATCGTCTTTCCTCCTTACGGCAGCAGCCGTTTTGTTGTACCCTTGAGATAGGTCTTGCACAGCCGAAAGCCCTCGGCATAGTCCGCGCCGCACTGATAGCCGCGATAGCGCGAGCAGGTTTTCACCATGTCGGCAAAGTCGATGCCGTCGTGCTCCTGCATCCAGACAAGCTGGGTCTCGTGGCAGCGCAGCATCTGCAGCTTCAGGTCGATCTCCTCCGTGATGTCCACAAATTCGTCCGGCACAAAGTTCACGCCCGCCAGCGTGTCCATATAATAGATGGGCACAAGGCTTGCGGGGGCGCCGTCCTTTGCACTGAACACGTGCGGATAGTCTGTGTAGTTCGGCAGCGTCGCGGCAAACGACGCGTCAAACACCAGGCGGGACACCGCCGTGTGATCCGGCATATAGTCGTCGGGGTTGTGGGTGATGATGACGTCCGGCGCGGCATAGCGGATGACGTCGATGATGCGCTCGCGCGATGCCTTGTTGTTGTCGAAGATAGAAAGATCCTCAAAATCCGCGCAGATCACCTCGATGCCCGCCAGCGCGCCCGCCCGCTTTGCTTCGTTTTTCCGCATGACGGCGAGGGTGTCCGGCGGGATCTCCACATGCCCCAGATTGCCGTTTGAAACATGGCACACCGTCACGCGGTCGCCGCGCTTCACGCATTTTGCCAGCGTCCCCGCGCACGCGATCTCCACGTCGTCGGGATGACAGCCGACAGCCAAAATGTTCACACGCAACACTCCTTTTTCGTTTTCTGTCTTGATGATACAAAAAAGACGGTTGCAAGACAAGGCAAAAACGGGTATACTATGTATACGATCGGATACGGGGTGAAAATATGGGGGACAATTTTGAACGCCTGGGCTTTGACACGGTGTTTTCCGTCGAGAGCGTCATCACCTTTTTCTATATGGAGCTTGAAAAGGGGTTTCGCTATGATGGGGAGCGGCACGATTTTTGGGAGATGGTGTATGTCGACAAGGGCGCGGTGATCTGCACGGCGGGGGAGAACCGCTTTGTGCTCAAAAGCGGCGAGGCGACGTTTCACCGCCCGAATGAGTTTCACAATCTCATGGGCAACGGCACGGACGCGGCGAACATCAGCATCGTCACCTTTGATTGCCACAGCCCTGCCATGGACGCCTTTGACGGCAAGATCTTCAAGCCCACCGCGGCGGAAAGGCAGCTTCTGTCCCGCCTGTTTTCCGAGGGGCTTTCCGCTTTTGCGATGGAGGATCCACACAACCCGCTCATCCAGCGGATGCAAAAAAAGCCCGACGCCCCGTTCGGGAGCAGTCAGGCAGCGAAAAATTTTCTGGAGCTGTTTCTGATCGAGCTGTATCGCAGCGGCTTTACCGCCACAAAGACCCAGCGGGTGAGCGGGGTCATCGACGGCGTCGAGGTGGCGGGGCAGGTGCGGGAAATTCTGGAATATCTGCAGGCGCACCTGCGGGAAAAGCAAAAAATTTCCGACATCGCGCGCAGCCTGCATATCGGCGAGAGTCAGGTGAAAAAGTGCTTTGCGCAGTTTGCCGACGGCGGCGTCATGCACTATTTCACCGCCATGAAGATCAAGGAAGCGCGGCGGCTCATCCGCGAGGGCGAAAGGAACATGGCGGACATCGCGGGCTATCTGGGGTTTGACACCCCGCAGTATTTCTCCCGCTGCTTTTTGCGCTTTTCCGGCATGACGCCGAGCGAATATAAAAAGTCGATCACGTCATTTTGAAATTTGCTGTTGAATTTTAAGTAAAAAACGGATATACTGATAACAGCAAACAGAAAAGGAGAGGTCATATGCCGAACATCAAACCGGTTTCCGATCTGAGAAACTATAACGAGGTTTTGCGCGATATCGCTGTCGGGGAGCCCGTTTTTCTCACGAAAAACGGCAGAGGACGCTATGCGATCGTGGACATAGTTGAATACGAAAAGACAAAAGCCGTTGTGAAGCTGATGGGTGAACTGATGAAAGGGGAAGCCGCTGCCGGGACGGACGGATTTCAAAGCATTGCAGAGGTGGAAAGGCTGCTGGGGACGGAAAATATATAACATCGTATTTTCGCCCGAAGCCGTAGAGGATCTGAAAGAAACAAAGCGGTATATTGCCGAGGAATTGTGCAGTGAGCAAGCCGCGACAAAAACGGTGTCCCAAATCATGAAAAATTTGCGGATGCTGTCTGCGCATCCGCAAATGGGACCGTCGCTCTCGACCGTGGTCGACCTCGACACGGATTACCGTTTTTTGGTGTGTGGGAACTATATTGCTTTTTACAAATTTGAGCAACGGGAAATTCGTATCATAAGAGTGCTCTATGCCCGCCGAAATTATATGCAGATGCTTTTCGGCAAAGGATAAAATCACTTTGACGTCGTGCCGTCCCACGTCGGCAGGGCGGTGAGACAGCGGGCTTCGACCGCGGGGACATACAGCTCGCCGAAAAGCGGCATTCCCTTTTCGCGCGCGTCGGTGAGGAAATCGTCGCGCAGCCGCACGGTAAAGCAGTAGTAGGGCATATAGTGGCTGTCGGCGTGGCTTGTGCGATAGACAAGCGCGACCTTTTCCGGCGCGATCGTTTCCGGCAGCTTTTCGCCGACGTCGGTGATGAAGTTGCCGTTTTGCAAGCGCAGCTTTGCTTCGTCGAGGGAAATGATCGGATAGTCGCCGACCTTTTTTGCGCGGTCATACGCAAAAATGCGCACAAGATCGATGCTGCCGCCATCCTCGGTCGGATAGACATAGGTGCGGCAAAGCTGAAAGTTCAGAAACTGCTGCTTTTCGCTGCCATCGGCGTCATAAAAGGCGACGGTGTAGCCTGTCGGCTTTGCAAAGATATCGTATTCCCCGCCCGCCAAGACGGCGCGGGGATTTTTCATGTCCAAAAGAGCGGAAAATGCCTTTTTGAGCGACGGGATGCAGGCGGTCGCCTGTT
>URNF01000051.1 GCA_900549155.1 uncultured Oscillospiraceae bacterium
GTGTTTGCCGCCGCAAGGGCGGCGGCGTGCCGACGGCTTTTGTCGCTCAAAGCGGACGATGCGCGCCTTGCCGCTTTTCTGCATGGCGAGGAATTGCAGACAGATGGGGCGGCGGGCTTCACGGCGGTCGCGGTCGAGGACATTCCCGTGGGGTTCGGCAAGTGCGCGGGCGGACGGCTCAAAAACCGCTACCCGAAGGGGTTGAGAAATTTTTGAGATACCCCTTGCAAAGTACGGCAAAATCGGTTAGAATAGATACGAAAATCGGCAACTGTGCCGTGTTGTAAAGAAAGGGTGCTTACAGTATGAGTTATCTGAGCAAAAAAAGTGTAGAAGATCTCGATGTCGCGGGCAAGCGCGTTCTCGTGCGCTGCGACTTCAATGTGCCGCTCAAGGCGGGCGTCATCACCGATGAAAACCGCATTGTTGCCGCACTGCCCACCATTCAGTATCTGATCGATCACAACGCAAAGGTCATCCTTTGCTCGCATCTCGGCAAGCCGAAGGGCGAGCCGAAGCCGGAGCTGTCGCTGGCACCCGTTGCGGTGCGCCTGGCGGAGAAGCTCGGCCGTCCCGTCGTGTTTGCCGCGGACGATAACGTCGTCGGCGAGAACGCGAAAAAAGCGGTTGCCGAAATGAAGGACGGCGATGTGGTGCTGCTGCAGAACACCCGCTATCGCCCCGAGGAGACGAAGAACGGCGAGAACTTCTCGAAGGAGCTTGCGTCTCTGTGCGATCTGTTTGTCAACGACGCGTTCGGTGCGGCGCACCGCGCGCATTGCTCCACCGTGGGTGTGGCTTCCTTCGTGAAGGAGTCCGCCAACGGCTATTTGATGGCGAAAGAGGTCAAATATCTCGGCAATGCCGTCAACGATCCCGCGCGTCCGTTCATCACCATTCTCGGCGGTGCAAAGGTTTCGGACAAGCTGGCGGTCATTGAGAACCTCCTGAACGTTGCCGACACGCTCATCATCGGCGGCGGCATGGCGTATACGTTCCTGTATGCGCAGGGCTATGGCATCGGCACGTCCCTGCTCGACGCCGAAAAGGTGGACTACTGCAAGGATATGCTTGCACGCGCAAAGGAAAAGGGCGTGAAGATCCTGCTGCCCGTCGACTGCGTTGCCGCAAAGGCGTTCCCCGATCCGATCGACGCGCCGATCGAAACCAAGGTGTTTGCGACCGGTGAAGTGCCGGACGACATGATGGGTCTTGACATCGGTCCGAAGACCGGCGAGCTGTTCGCGGCGGAGATCAAGAACGCCAAGACGGTCATCTGGAACGGCCCGATGGGCGTTTCGGAGAATCCGGCGCTGGCAAACGGCACGATCGCCGTTGCCAAAGCGATGGCCGAGTCTGATGCCATCACCATCATCGGCGGCGGCGACTCCGCTGCTGCGGTCAACAACCTCGGCTTCGGCGACAAGATGACGCACATCTCCACCGGCGGCGGCGCGTCCCTCGAATTCCTTGAGGGCAAGGAGCTGCCCGGCATTGCCGCGATGACCGATAAATAAAACCTGCCATTTTCCGCACGGTGAGCTTTTTCGCCGTGCGGAAATCGCCGTTATACAGAAAGGAATGGACAACATGGGAAAGTATGTAATTGCCGGTAACTGGAAAATGAACAAGACGCCCGCCGAGGCGAAAGAGCTGATCGACGCGATCCGCCCGCTGGTGAGCGACGCGAAATGCGACGTGATCGTCGGCGTGCCGTTTGTGGATCTGCCGACGGCGCTGGAAGCGACAAAGGGCACGAACATCGGCGTTGCCGCACAGAACTGCCACTGGGAGAAGAGCGGTGCGTTCACGGGTGAGATCTCCGCCGAAATGCTCAAAGCGATGGGCGTCGGCTATGTCATTCTCGGTCACAGCGAGCGCCGCACCTATTTCGGCGACTCCGATGTGACGGTGGCAAAGCGCGTGCGCGCGGCGCTGGATGCGGGGCTGACCGTGATCCTCTGCGTCGGCGAATATCTGGAGCAGCGCGAGCAGGGCATCACCGCTGAGATCGTCGCCATGCAGGTCAAGGTGGCGCTGCAGGGCGTGTCCGAAGAGGAGCTTTCTCGCATCATCATTGCCTATGAGCCTGTTTGGGCGATCGGCACGGGCAAGACCGCGACTGCAGAGCAGGCAAACGAGGTCTGCGCACACATCCGCGCGACCGTCGCCGCTTTGTATAACGACACGGCGGCAAAGACACTCACCATCCAGTACGGCGGTTCGATGAACGCGGGCAACGCCGCCGAACTGCTGGCACAGGCGGACGTCGACGGCGGGCTCATCGGCGGCGCGTCCCTGAAGCCGAACGACTTTGCCACGATCGTCGCTGCTGCGAAATAAGAAGAGGTGGACACTATGAAAAAACCGCTGACGCTTATCATCATGGACGGTTTCGGCATTTCTCCCGAAACCTACGGCAACGCCATCAAGGCGGCAAAAACGCCGAACCTCGACAAGCTGTTTGCCGAAAACCCCTTCACCACCATCGGTGCCTCCGGCATGGACGTCGGTCTGCCGGACGGACAGATGGGCAACAGTGAGGTCGGTCACACCAACATCGGCGCGGGCAGAATTGTCTATCAGGAGCTGACCCGCATCACGAAATCCATCAAAGACGGCGACTTTTTCGAAAATGAGGCGCTGAAAAAGGCGATGGATGCCGCGAAAAAGGACGGCGCTGCGCTGCATTTGGCGGGACTTTTGTCCGACGGCGGCGTGCACAGCCATTTTGACCATCTGATCGGTCTTTTGGAAATGGCGAAAAAGAGCGGTGTGAAAAACGTGTTCGTGCATTGTCTGATGGACGGCAGAGATGTGCCGCCCACCTCGGGCAAGGACTTTGTCGCGCTGCTGCAGCAGAAGATGCAGGAGATCGGCGTCGGCAAGATCGCCACGGTCACCGGCAGATACTATGCGATGGATCGCGACAACCGCTGGGAGCGCGTGGAAAAGGCATATGCCGCGATGGTATACGGTGAGGGCGTCGAGAACGCCGATCCCGTCGCCGCCGTGGAAGCATCCTATGCCGAGGGTGTCACGGACGAATTCATCGTGCCCGTGGTGTGCACCGGCAAAGAGGGCGTCATCAAGGCAAACGACGCCGTGGTGTTCTTCAACTTCCGCCCCGACCGCGCCCGCGAGATCACCCGCACGCTGGTCGATCCCGCATTTGACGGCTTCGCGCGCAAAAACGGCTTCTTCCCGCTGACGTATATCTGCATGACGCAGTATGATGCGACCATGCCGGGCGTTGACGTTGCGTTCCGTCCGCAGTCGCTGCACAACACGCTCGGTCAGTATATCAGCGACCACGGCATGACGCAGCTGCGCATTGCCGAAACCGAGAAATATGCCCACGTCACGTTCTTCTTCAACGGCGGCGTGGAAAAGGAATTTGCGGGCGAGGATCGCGCGCTCATCCATTCTCCGAAGGTCGCGACCTATGATCTGCAGCCCGAAATGAGCGCACCGCTGGTTTGCGAGGAAGTCGTGAAGCGCATCCGCTCGGGCAAATATGATGTCGTCATTCTGAACTATGCCAACTGCGACATGGTCGGTCACACGGGCGTTTTCGACGCGGCGGTGGCGGCTGTCGAGGCGGTGGACGAATGTGTCGGCAAGACGGTTGCTGCGACGCTGGATATGGGCGGCGTGGCACTCATCACGGCGGACCACGGCAATGCGGACAAGATGTATGAGGCGGACGGCTCGCCGTTCACCGCGCACACGACCGCTCCCGTGCCGTTCTGCGTGGTCGGACATCCCTGCACGCTGCGCGAGGGCGGCAGACTGGCGGACATTGCGCCGACCATGCTGCAGCTGCTCTCCATGCCGCAGCCCGCGGAAATGAACGGCACTTCGCTCATAAAATAAGATAGGCACGCAAAAAGCACCGCCGTCCTTTTCTTAAAAAGGGCGGCGGTGCTTGTTTTTTATTTTCGAGATTTATAAAAGATGCGCGCGCAGCTCTTCCGGCGACAGCGGCGAAAGGTCGGCGGGGGCGATGTCGAAAACGGTCTTGCAGCCGCGATCGCCGCGCCCGAACATTTTGCAAAGCGCCCGTGCGCAGGAAACCAGGATGCTGCCGGTGAATTCGGGGTTGGAGTCGAGCTGCAGGGAATATTCCGCAATGTGGGTGTGTTCCCCGTTTTTGCCGGTCTTGCCGGAGCGGATGACAAAGCCGCCGTGCGGCAGTGCTGCGTGGTCTCTTTGCAGCTCCTCTGCGGTGATGAAGGTCACCGTCGTGTCATAGCCCGCAAAATAGGCGGGCATTTCTTTTATCTCCTTTTCGATGCGGGCACAGTCAGCGTCGGGCGCCGCCACCACAAAGCACTCGCGGCGGTGGCTTTTTTCGGCGGTGAGGGTGGGGCAGGTGCCGCTGCGCACGGCGTCGACGGCAGCGTCGATCGGCACGGTGTATTGCCGTGCGTCCAAAACGCCGTCAATGCGGCGAATGGCGTCGGAATGTCCCTGACTCACGCCGCGTCCCCAAAAGGTATAGCTTTTGCCGCTCGGCAGCGCCGCCTCGCCGTACAGCCGCATGAGCGAGAACATGCCCGGGTCCCAGCCCGCGGAGATAAGCGCGATGTGACCGCTTTCCTTTGCCGCCTTGTCCACGGCGGCAAAATGCTTCGGGATGTCGCGATGGGTGTCAAAGCTGTCGAGCACGTTGAAGTCCTTTGCCAGCTGCGGTGTCATTTCCGGCAGATCGGTCGCGCTGCCGCCGCAGATAATGAGCAGATCGATATCGTTTTTGTATTGCAGAATGTCCTTTGCGGCAAACACCTTGGCGCCCGTCAGCGTTTTGACCGTCTCGGGGTCGCGGCGGGTGAACACGCCGAAAAGCGACAGATCGCTGTTTTGTCGGATGGCAAGCTCCACGCCCTTGCCGAGATTGCCGTAGCCGTAAATTGCCAGTTTCATGAAAATCGCCTCCTGTGACATAGTGTAGCATAGATCTGTCACCGCCGCAATTCTTTTTTGTTGCGCGCACTGCCATTTTATGGTATACTGACCTTTGTGAGGGGGGTGTGCGCCTTGAATTTGATGCATATGAAATACGCGGTGGTGGTTGCCGAAACGCAGTCCATCAACAAAGCTGCCGACCAGCTGTATGTCGGGCAGTCGGCGCTGTCCCGCGCCATCAAGGAGCTGGAGAGCGGGCTGGGTGTTGTGCTGTTTCGGCGCAGCGCCAAGGGCATGTTCCTGACGCCCGACGGCGAGCTGTTTGTGCGCAACGCGCGCAAGGTGCTGGCGCAGGTGGATGCAATGGAAAACCTGTTCAGTGCGGGCAAAAGCCGCAAAAAGCAGTTTTCCGTGTCGGTGCCGCGTGCAAGCTATGTGGCAAAGGCGTTTGCCGCCTTTGCCGGAGACATCGACAAGGATGCGGAAGTGGAGATCTATTACCGCGAGACAAACGCCCTGCGCGCCATCCGCAACATTTTGCAGGAGGACTATCGGCTGGGCGTTATCCGCTATGCGGAAAGCTATGATAAATACTACAAAGCGCTCATGGAAGACAAGGGGCTTTGCTGGGAAGTGATTGCGCAGTTTCGGTTTGTGCTGCTGATGAACGAAAACCATCCGCTCGCCAAAAAGCAGCGGATCACCTATGCAGATCTGCGCGATCACATGGAGATCGCGCACGCCGACCCCTATGTTCCGTCCCTGCCCGCAGCAGAGGTCAAAAAGGATGAGCTGCCGGAGGATTTCTCCCGCCGCATTTTTGTGTTTGAGCGTGCCAGCCAGTTTGAACTGCTCGCGACAAACACCGACGCGTTCATGTGGGTGTCGCCCGTGCCGCAGGACACGCTTGCGCGCTTCGGACTGGTGCAGCGTCCCTGTGCGGACATGCAGCGGGAATATACCGATCTGCTCATTTGCCGCAAGGAATACCGCTTCACCGACCTTGACAACCGTTTCATCGAGCAGCTCAAGGCGACAAAACGGGAAATTTTGGGAGAATGATGCCGCACAATGCGGCAAAGGCTATGAAATAAGGGAGTGGTCACCATGAAAAACATGGAAAAAGCAACGGTGCTGAAGATCGCCGAACAGGTGGAATACAGCGACGGACAGGTCGTCAGCAAGACACTGCAGCAGAATGCGGCGGTCAGCATCACACTGTTTGCCTTTGACGAGGGTGAGGAAATCAGCACCCACGCCGCAGGCGGCGATGCGCTGGTCGTGTGTCTCGACGGACAGGGGCGCATCACCATCGACGGCGAGCCGCACACGCTGACGGCGGGCGACTGCATCATCATGCCGGCGGGGCATCCGCACGCGGTGTTTGCCGAAAAGCGGTTCAAGATGCTGCTGACGGTGGCGTTCTGAAAAACGGGCAAGGCGAATGCCTTGCCTTTTTCATTTTTGGGGGTATAAATATGGATCATACACACCGTTTTGACGGCAAAAGCGAGATCTATGAAAAAATCCGCCCGCAATATGCCGACGGCCTTTTCACCTATTTTCGGGACACGCTGAAAATTCCCGCCGACAGCGTTTTTGCCGACGTCGGCGCGGGAACGGGCATTTTCACAAGACAGCTGCTTTCCTGCGGCTATACGGTCTTTGCGGTGGAGCCGAACCGCGACATGCGCGAAAAGGCGGAAAAGGCGCTTTGCGACAACGCGCGGTTTCACTCCGTTTGCGGCACGGCGACCGACACGACGCTTGCTGAAAGGAGCGTCGATTTTGTCACCGCCGCGCAGGCGTTTCACTGGTTCCCGCCCGAGGAATTTCGCCGCGAATGTCGGCGCATCCTGCGACCGGGCGGCATGGTGATGCTGGTGTATAACGCCCGCGATCAAAAGGCGGACTGCACAAAGGCTTTGGCGGAGGTCTACGGCACGTTCAATCCGACCTTTCACGGCTATTCCAACGGCATCAGCGACGAAAAATGTCGGGCGTTTTTCGACGGCGCGTGCGCGGTCTACCGCGCCGACAACCGCCAGGTCTATGACCGACAGGGCTACATCGACCGCGCGCTGTCCTCGTCCTATTCCCTGAAAGAGGGCGACGAAGGCTTTGCGGCATATGTGCAAGCGCTCGGGGAGATTTTCGATTGCTATGCGGTCGCAGGGCACATCACCGTGTCGACGGACACGGTCGCGTATATCGGAAAGGTCTGAACAGAAAAAAGGCTCCCTCTGATGAGGGAGCAGAAAGTAAAGGTTCCGTCTGCGACAGCAGACGGAACCTTTTGTTTATTTCCCGAACACGCGGGAGAAAAAGCCCTTTTTCTCCTCGGCGGGCGCGGTCGAAATGTCCGAAACGGTGTAGCCCGTCAGGTCGATCGCTTCTTTGAGCGCTGCAGCGTCGGGCGGTGTCTCGGACAGGAATTCGCAGACACCCTTTGTGTGGGACGCCGATACCTTTTTTGTCGGCAGCGTGCGGCGCACGCAGTCGCAGATGTGCGCTTCGCACATGCCGCACATCATGCCGTCGATTTTTATAACGGTTTTATACATAACGCCATCTCCTTTGCAAAGCCTATGGTTGAGGTGTTTTTTTATGATATATACCGACCTGCGATCGCTGCTCTCCGGCAGCAGCAGTGCCAGAGCCTATTTTTTGTCGCTGCCCGTGCCGCTGCAAATGCAGCTGCATCGGCAAAACGACGCCATCTGCTCCGCCGCCGCGCTGAGAAAACGGGCGGCGGAAACGGAAGTGCTCATGAAAAAGGGGATCATTCCGCCCCTTTGAGCGACTCCACCATGTCGATGCGGCGGTTTTTGCGGGCGACAAGCAGGCTCACGAGCAGCGACATGCCGAGCGTCAGCACAATGCTGATCACATACGTGAGCGGCGACACGACCGCCATCATCTCATATTCACTCGCCAGCGCGTCCAGCATATACGACAGCGTGAACACGCCGAGCGGGATGCCGATGAGGATACCGACGACGCTGACCCACAGGTTCTGACTGATGAGCAGCCGCCCGATCTGCCGATCGCGGAAGCCGAGCACCTTGAGCGTCGCCATCTCGCGATACCGTTCGGTGTAGCTCATGACACCGAGGTTATAGAGCACCACCGTGCCGAGCGCCAGCGCGCCCACGACCAGCAGCGTGACCGAGGTGTGCATCAGCTCCATGAACGTGTCGAACGAGTCGACGATCATCTGCTTTGACTGCACGCTCTTGACAGCGCTGTCGGCGGTGATCTCCGCCTTTTCGGTCTTGGTGTAGACCGAGTCGACGGTGTGGGGAATGCCGCATTTGTCGGCATAGGTGTCGCTCATGACGATGTTTTCCGAGATGCTGCGCACGACGCCCGCCACCCGCAGGGTGTAGGTCTTGTCCGAGCCGAACGGGCTGACGGTGACCGTGTCACCGGCGGCAAGATCGTTTGCATCGGCGATGCGGCGGCAGATGTAGACGCCGTCGTCCGGCAGCTCCACATACCGATTGTCCTCGTCGGGGAAACGCACAAGGTCGTGATGCAGGGTATAAATATCCAGCGCGATCGCCTTGTCATTTAACTGTACGCTGAGGGTGGTGCCGGTGTCGCCGTCATATTTTTCGGCGATGGCGGCGCGCTCCTTTTCGGTCGCTTCCTCGGAAAGATAGATGCGGGACGCATACTGCGTCGCGCCGTTATAATAGACATCGAGGAACGCCGCCATGGTGTCCTGCATGCCGAGCGCGGCGACAATGAGCAGCGTGCAGCCGACAACGCCGATAAGGCTCATGGCGGTGCGCGCCTTATGGCGGATGACGTCGCGCAAATTCCAGCGTGTGCCGAACGGCAGGCGGTGGAACGCGCGGGTGCGCTCAATGAGCAGCTGCCGCATCTTTTTGGGCGTGTAGGGACGCAGCGCATCGGCGGCGTTGCCGCGCAGCATCTGCCGGGTAGACAAAAAGCCGATGAGCGTCAGAAGCGCTATCATGGCAATGACCGCCACCGTGCAGAACCACGGCATATGCAGCGACCAATACGGCATGTCCATATAGGTCCCCATCATGCCGTTCGGGCTCATGATGAGATAGGCAACGCCATAGCCGAGGGCGATGCCGATGACCGAACCGAGCACACCGATCACCAGCGCAAAGGCGGTGTAGTGCCACAAAATACGGCGGTCGCGGAAGCCGAGGGCTTTCATCGTGCCGATCTGCGTCTTTTCCTTTGCGACAAGGCGGTGCATGGTGGTGACCATCGTCAGCACCGCGATGAGCAAAAACAGAACGGGCAGCACCGAGCCGGTCGTTTTGCCCTCTTCTGTCTCACCCTCTGCGCCGGCATAGGAGCCGTTTTCCTCTTTGGTGAGGATGAGCGGCGTCCCCGCGAGCGTTTCGTCCACGGCGTCCACAAAGGCGCTCTTTTCCATGTCGGAGAGGATGAAGATCTGCGGATAATAGGCAAAGCCCATCGCCTTTTCATACATCACGGGGGAGATATAGGCAAAGCCGAATGTGGCATAGTCCGGCATCAGCTGGGTCTCGTCCCGCACACAGATCATGTATTCGCCCGATTTGCCGACACCGCGCACGATGCCGGTGAGCGACAGGTTTTTATAGGTCAGGGTCAGCGTGTCGCCGACCTTGATGTCGTTGGCGGCGGCATAGCTGTCCGACAGCCAGATGCCGTCGGGGCTTTTGACGTCATAGGGCACGCCGTCGGTCACCAGTATGCCGGAAATGTCCGCATCACCGGTCACGGCGAGCGTCACGCTGTCGCCCGGCTTTTCTTTCACATCCGCGACAACGGAGAGAAAGCGCGTGGCGGCATCGACGCCCTTTATATCCTTTACCTTTTGCAGGTCGTCCTCCGAAAAGCCCTTCTCCGACAGGATGCGGAAGTCGGCAAGCCCCGTTTCGTCAAACAGGCGGTGGGTGTTTTCCTGGATGCTCACCCATTCCATGTTGAAGCCGACAAACACGCCGATGCCGAGGGCGATCATCAGGATCATGGAGATGAACTGCGCCTTATACTGGCGCATGGTTCTCCACAGCTTGCGCAGCAGCATGCGATCTCCCCCTTTACCAATCGATCTCGTCGGCAGAGGCGGGATGCGCCTGTTCTTCCTGCGACACCAGCTTGCCGTTTTTCACGCGGATCACGACATCCGCCATTTTCGCGATGTTCTGGTTGTGGGTGACGATGACGATGGTCTTGCCGTAGTCCCGCGCCATCTTCAACAGGAGCTTCAGCACCAAAACGCCCGTTTCGGAATCGAGCGCGCCCGTCGGCTCGTCGCAAAGCAGGATCTTCGGGTTTTTCGCAAGCGCTCTCGCGATGGACACCCGCTGCTGCTCGCCGCCCGAAAGCTCGCTGGGAAAATTGTTCAGATGGTCGGCAAGCCCGACTTCTTCAAGCATCTTTGTCGCCGACAGCGCGTCGGGCGCGATCTTTTTCACCAGCGTGACGTTTTCGTGCACCGTCAGCGTCGGAATGAGGTTATAAAACTGGAACACAAATCCCACCGTCGCCGCGCGGTAGTCCGCAAGGGCGTCGTTTGAAAGTCCCGCAATGTCCTTGCCCTCGACGAGAATTTTGCCCTCGGTCGGGCTGTCCAGTCCGCCGAGCAGATTGAGAAGCGTGCTCTTTCCCGCGCCGCTCGGCCCGAGAATGACCACGAATTTCCCCTCGTCCAGCGTCATGTTGACATGATCCAGTGCGCGCAGCACATGGTCGCCGCTCTCATAGACACGGCTGACATCCTTGAATTCCACAATAGGCATACCGTCATCTCCTTTATGCGTTAGCATATGCTAACTCCACAGGACAGCATACACCCGTTGCCGCGCGGTGTCAAGAGGGTAAGAAAAATTTTTTTGAAAAAACGCGAAAAAGGGGCTTGACAAACCGAAAAAAGCGCGTATAATAGCCTGCATAAAGACAAAGGCGTCTTTGCAGTGATGCAAGGACGCTTTCTCTTTTGTTTTGAAAAGTGTATATGGTTTTATAAAAAAGGCAACGGAGTCTTTGATTTTTTCAAGGATACCGCTGCCTTTTTTTATTTGGAGGAATGGCTTATGAAAGAGGTCAAAGGATTTCAGTATCACAAAACACCGAAGCGCTTCGTGGCGGAATATGCCGACGGGGCGTGGGACAAGGGCAGGCTGACGCGCAGCGCGCATATTTCTCTGAACGAATCCGCCTGTGTACTGCAATATGCCCAGACCTGCTTTGAGGGACTCAAGGCATATCGCACCGAAAAGGGCAGGATCGTCTGCTTTCGTCCCGATCTCAACGACGCGCGTCTGAAGGACTCCTGCCTGCGCATGGTGATGCCGCCGCTGCCCGACGGCATGTTCTGCGACGCGGTGAAAAAGGTCGTTGCGGCAAACAAAAAATTTGTCCCGCCCTATGAGAGCGGCGGCGCGTTGTATCTGCGGCCGTTCGTGTTCGGCAAAAACGCCGTGCTCGGCGTGAAGCCCGCGACGACGTTTGAGTTTCGGATGTTTGCCTCGCCCGTCGGTTCCTATTTCTCCGGCGGTGTGCGGCCGCTCACTCTGCGCATCACCGATTTCGACCGTGCCGCACCGCACGGCACGGGACACGTCAAGGCGGGACTCAACTATGCCATGAGCCTTTATGCCATCACCGACGCCCACAAGCAGGGGTTCGACGAAAATGTGTATCTCGATTCCGCCACCCGCACCTATATTGAGGAGACAGGCGGCGCGAACCTGCTGTTCGTCACCAAGGATCACAAGCTCGTCACCCCCAAATCGCCCACCATCCTGCCGTCCATCACCCGCAGAAGCCTGCTCACGGTGGCGGCGCAGTATCTCGGCATGGAAACCGAGGAACGCCCCGTGCGGGCAGAGGAGCTGGCGGATTTCGCGGAATGCGGGCTGTGCGGCACGGCGGCGGTCATTTCGCCCGTCGGCAAGATCGTCGGCAGCGACAAGACCTACACCTTCGGCGAGACCGCGACACTCATGAAATTGCGCGAGACGCTTCTTGACATTCAGCACGAAAAGATCGAAGCCCCGAAGGGCTGGATCTTCGAAATAGATTAAATTTTGGAAAGAGGGAATTTTTGATGAAAACCGTACCGGAATATTTCGGCAGCCTTGTGTTTGACGACCGCATGATGAAAGCGACCCTGTCCGACGATGTCTACCGTTCGCTGAAAAAGACCATCGACGAGGGCGCACGCCTGGATCCCGCCGTTGCTGACGCGGTGGCGGTCGCGATGAAGGACTGGGCGGTCGCGCACGGCGCGACGCACTTTACCCACTGGTTCCAGCCGCTCACGGGCATCACCGCCGAAAAGCACGACAGCTTC
>URNF01000052.1 GCA_900549155.1 uncultured Oscillospiraceae bacterium
GTGCCGCCGCTGTTTATTTGGGGGCAGGCGCGTTCAACGCCCGCCGTCACGCCGCCAATTTCGACGGCGACGCGCTGCGCCGTGCGGTGGCATACTGCCATGTGCGCGGCGTCAAGGTGCATCTGACGCTCAATACCCTTTTGCGGGAGACCGAGCTACCCACAGCGATGGCACTGGTACAGGAAGCGTGCGCGCTCGGAATTGACGCCCTGATCGTGCAGGACGTGGGGCTTGCACGGCACATCCGTGCCGCCGCCCCCGCCATGCCGCTGCACGCCTCAACACAGCTGTCCTGCCACACGCCGGACGGCGTTGCCTTTTTGCGTGACAACGGTTTTTCCCGCGTGGTGCTGTCCCGCGAAATGTCGCTTGATGAGATCCGCGCCTGCGCGGGGCTCGGATGCGAGCTTGAAGTGTTTGTGCACGGTGCACTGTGTATGTGTGTTTCGGGGCAGTGCTATCTCTCTGCCGCCCTCGGCGGCAGAAGCGGCAACCGCGGACTGTGCGCACAGCCCTGCCGTCTGCCGTTTTCCGCACCCGACACACCCGATCTCACCGGCGGCTTTGCGCTGAGTCTCAAGGATCAGTCGCTTGTGTCCCACATTGCCGCCCTCGCCGACGCGGGCGTGGCTTCTCTGAAGATTGAAGGGCGCATGAAGCGCCCGGAATATGTCGCGGCGGCAACCGCCGTGTGCCGTGCCGCGGCAGACGGCGAAACGCCGGATGCCGCCGTTCTTGCCGACCTCGGTGCGGTGTTTTCCCGTTCCGGCTTCACCGACGGCTATTACACGGGCAAGCGCGGCACCGCCATGTTCGGCGTCCGTCGCAAGGAAGACATTGCCGCGTCGGCGGTGCTCTCAAGGCTTGCCGCCCTGTATCGGCGCGAGCGGCAGAGCGTTCCCGTGACATTTTCGCTGACCGCCGCCGTGGGCAAAAAAACCGTTCTGACGGCGCAGGATGCGGACGGACACCGCGTCACCGTTTTCGGCGACCCCGCCGCGCCTGCCAGAACCACCCCGACCTCGTCGGAGCGTGCCGTTGCGCAGCTGACAAAAACAGGCGACACCCCCTATTGCGCTGCCGCAGAGGTCACACTGGGGGAAAACGTCATGCTGCCTGTCTCGACCATCAATGCCCTCAGGCGGGATGCGCTCGCGCAGCTTGACGCCGCAAGAGCGGCGACGTCTGTTCCCTTTTCGGCTGTCTCCCCCGCGCAGCTCCCCGCAGCGGGTTCTGTGCGCGGCACGGTGATCCGCCTGTCGGATGCCGCACAATACAGCGCGGCGCTTAACCGTCATGCGGTGATTCTGCCGCTTTTCACGCCGTCGGAGACCTTTGCCGCCATCGCCGCACACCGCACGGCGCCGACAGGCGTCGAAATTCCGCGCGGCCTTTTCGGCGGCACAGCCGCCGTGTCTGCGGCGCTTTCTGCCGCAAAAGCAGCAGGCGCTGCCTTTGTCCTTTGCGGCAACTGCAACGCCATTCCCGCTGCCCGCGCCGCAGGGCTGCCGATCATCGGCGGCTTCGGACTGAACATCACCAACCGCGCGGCGGTGGATTTCTTTGCCGAAAACGGCTTGGCGGCAACGCTGCTCTCGCCGGAGCTTTCTTTTGCGCAGATGGCGTTTGCACGCGACGCGTCGCTTCCGTGCGGCGTGCTGCTGTATGGCAGACTGCCGCTCATGCTCACCCGCAACTGCCCGCGCAAGGCGGCAGGAGCGGATTGCCGCCGCTGCAAAAAAAGCGGCGTGCTGTGCGACCGCAAAAAAGCGCGTTTTCCCGTGCAATGCGAAAACGGCTGTGCCGAGCTGCTCAACGCCGTGCCGACCTATTGGGCGGACAAGCCCGCCGCCGTGCCGCCGTTTCTTTTTTCGCTTTTGCATTTCACCACCGAGACCGCCCATGAAACGGCAGAGATCGTCACCGCCTATGAGACGGCAGCAGCCCCCGCTTTTCCCTTCACCCGCGGCATGTACAAGAACGGTGTAGAATAGCTGTTTTTTGTAGTCAAACGTGTAATATTGTCAAAGTACTGCACTGCATGACAGGAATTTTTCCATAAATTTCCTGTTTTGCAGTGCATGTTTAGTTACCGCTATATTTACTATGGTGCTTTTTTCGTGTAGAATAGAGTTGGTGAGTTTGTTATGATTGACTATAAAACTATCGGTCGCCGCATCAAGTGGCACCGTCAAAAGGCAGGACTGAAACAGGCAGAGCTGGCGGAAGAGCTGGACATTTCCGTCGGCGCCATCAGTCAGATCGAATGCGGGAAAACCGCACCGTCGCTGGAGCGGTTGGACAGTATCGCCTGTGCACTTTTCTGCGATCTGCAGGATCTGATCGCGGACTGCAACACAGCGGGCGACGGATTTCTGATGCAGGAGATCCTGTCGCATGTGCAAAACTGCTCCAACGAACAGCGCCAGCTGATTTTGCGCGTGATCGAAGCAGTTGAAGAATTCAAGTGACCGTTCCTCGCCGGCGGCAAGATCCATGAAGGAGAAAGGATGTTTACCCTCTTGGAATCCACACCGATTTTGCAGAAAGAAAAAGCGTATCATCCGAAGAAAGAACCGATCGGCATGAAGATCGCCGTTTGCGATGACGACCGCGGCTTTGTGAAAACCATGCGGCGCATGCTCTGCACCTATGCAGAGACGTTTCACTATGCCTTTGAGACGGAAGCCTTCTATTCCGCCGAGACGCTTCTTGCGTCCCCGACAGCGTTTGATCTCGTCTTTCTCGACTATCGGCTCGGCAGCATGAGCGGTCTGGACGCCGCACGCGTCCTGCGGGAACGGCGCGCGGGCTGCACGATCGTGTTTGTCACCGCACACACGCATTTTGTGCTGGATGCGTTCACTGTCGGCGCTTTCCGTTTTCTCCTGAAGCCGCTGTCCGAGGAAACGCTGTTCGAAACACTCGACGCCTATTTCCGCGCATACAGCAACGACTACGCCGTTTCCCTGCGCTGCGAAAAGGAAACGATCCAGCTGAACACATCGGACATTCTCTATCTGGAAGCGGACAACAAGCACTGCGTCATTCATTGGCGGGAGCGGAGCATCCACTGTACCAAGACGATGGCGGTCGTCAACCAACTGCTGCCGCAGGATCACTTCTGCCGCATCCACCGCGCCTATATCGTCAATTTCGACTATATGCAATATTTCGGCAGTGAATATGCGCTCCTCAAAAACGGGGAGCGCCTGCCGATCGGCTGCCGCTATCAGGAAAGTGCCAGACAGGCGCTCGCGATCTATAAGCGACTGGAGCACAAACGCGACGTCGTCGGTGTATAAACAAAAACAAAGAGGTGCAGGATCAAAGATTCTGCACCTTTTCAGTTATTCACGATTTCCAGTTCAGCACCGGTGATGCAGGCAATGGCGGAAGCGTCCACATAATAGGCGCGATAGCCGATCTCCTCATCCTGCACGTCAACATCCGTAGTGCCTGCAGACTTTTCAACAACCACGATCAGCTTGCCGCCTTGCGTGCGCATGGACTGCACCGTGCAGCGCGTGTCGGGCGTGTCCCGCACCAGCGGAACGATCACCACTGCCTTTTCCCGAAAGAAGGAGCGCGGCAGCACCTTCAGCACCCGATTGATGGCATCCTTGCGTTCGCCCGGCGAATTGTCCCTATAACCCGCGACACGGAGATTGCAAAACACCTTGATGTCCCTTTGGATGCGGAACGTGATGGGGCGATCGTGCGGCATAGACTGATAGTAGACGCCTTCTTCCATATCCTCCTGCAATGTCTCTTCCGCTTCTGTGAAGGTCACGTCGGCGTCGGCAGGCGGATTCACCGACCTGGCGGGACGGCATCCCGCAGCAGCGAGCAACAGACACAGGAACAGCGCCAAAACACCTGCTCGTCTCAATGCCATCCCCCCTTTTTTCAAAAAGTCAATTATCGGAGTATTTTCGTGCTGCAATTTGATATTCATTGTACCGCTTTTTCGCAATTTTGTCAACATTTGCCATTTTCTTCAAAAAAAGAGACGGATGCGGCGCATCCGTCTCTTTCTTCGTATATTACATGGAAGCTGCTTTGCCGATCCACGCCGTCGTCGGCGCAGTTTGGGATGCCCATTTTTCCTCGATCTGCGTTCCGGTGATGCCGTCAACAGCAGAAGCATCCACACAGTAGACCTTCGTTGTCCACTTCACTACCTGTGCGCCGTGGTCCTCTGCTTTTGACTTTTGCAGTGTTGCCACCAAAGCGCCCTTTTCAATGCGCAGCGACTGCAGATCGCAGTTCGTGGCAGTGTCATTGAGCATCATCGGCACAACCAGCACCGCTTTATTCTCAAAGAAAGACGGCGTCAGCGTTTCAACAAGCAATTCGTCAAAAACTTCATCGCTGCTGCGCGTGGTCGCACGCGTCTGCTTTTTGGCTTCCTTGAAGCGCGCCTTCAGATCCTTCTGCGAACGGTAGACTGTGATCTCTTCATGCGATGCCGTGCTGCAGCCGACATCCGAAAGTCCCTGAACAACGGCTCCGGGTGCTTCTTCAAATGCCACAACACCGTCTGCAGGCGGCGCCCCCTTTGCGGCGCAGCCAACCGAGACAAACAAAAGAATCAAAATGAGTCCCATCAAACTTACGCGTTTCAAATACCATCCCCCCATAAGAAAGTTATAGATCAGATCATCCGTGTCAATCCTCTCTACTAATATTGTATCAGTCTTTCACTTGTTTGTCAATATTTTTTATTTACACTATAAAATATGCGTTTCATTCCCAAATAGTACCTGTTCACGCAAAAAAGCCCGAAGGCGCGCCTTCGGGCTTTTCATATGCCGTATTATGACATCAATTTGGCGCTGAGACCTCCCGAAGCAGTCCGTTTGAACATCCAAAAACCGCAATACCCGGTATATTGATACAATCCGCCCGCTTCTTCCTTACCGTCGCCGTCATAGTCACCCGATGCCATTTTGCCGTTCAGCTTTGCGGCGCTGAAGGAATTCAGTTGACCGAGAACACCGTGGTACATCGTTCCGTCGGTGTTACGCTTGAAGATCCATACCTTTGCATAGCTGCCGTAATCATAAATGGTAATCACTTCATCGGTGCCGTCGTTATCATAGTCACCGGCGGTCACACGACCGTTGATATTGTTCGGATTCCAGCTGCCGGTCTGACCGGTGACATAATAATGGAGTTTGCCGGAATCTCCCGGCTCAAAAATCCACATTTTCATGAAGGCGTCGCCGCCGTAGCTATAAAAAAGCGTGATCTCGTCCTTGCCGTCCCCGTCAAAATCGCCGGCGGTCACGCGACCGCACACTTCCGTGCTGCAAAGGAACTGATTAGCCGTTCCGTATCCGTCGTGGAAGAATGTGCCGCTCGGTGTAAGCTCAAAGACCCACATTTTCACGGCAGAACCGTAATCATAGAGTGCGCCTACCTCATCTCTGCCGTCGCCGTCGAAGTCACCTGCCGTTATCATATTCTTCATGGCGTCAGCATTAAACTCCGAACCGGTTTGCCCGATCTTGGTGCAGGTCGCCGAATAGTTGTTGACGTCAAACATATAGACTTCCACATACCTTCCGGTCCCCGTTCCGCGACCATAGAGGCACATGATCTCATCTCTTCCGTCACCGTCAAAGTCACCGGCAGCCACCTTTCCCGCTGTCTGCGGTGCGTCCATGAAGGTGCAGGTATACAGACGTCTGCCCCCTGCAAGATCATAGGAGGTGCCCACCTTTCTCCACACCACCAGATCAGTGCGACCGGTCGTGCCATAGAAAGCCGCCATCTCTTCCTTGCCGTCACCGTTGAAATCGCCGCTGACGAAGGTGCGGTCAATGAGTTTCAGGTCCCGTGCCATGCACAGCGCCTTATAGGCGTTCACACTGCCGCCCGTGCGGCATTTGCCGGTGAGCGTGCTCAGCTTATCCACGCTCTCCATGATGCAATACTTGATCTGTTCGGTCGTCAGCTCGCGGTTATAGCTTTTGATCAGCGCGGCAATGCCCGCAACCTGCGGTGCCGCCATGGAGGTGCCGGACATGTAGTGATAGCCGTCAACGATGTGCTCCGCCTTCTGCCCGGCTCCGACATTTACATACAGATCATCATGACTGATACTGTTTTCGCAAATAATTTTCGGAAAGCTGCTGACAATAAATGTGCCGGGTGCCGCCACATCGACGGACCTGGGACCGTAGTTATACCCGGGATAGAATTCCTCCCTCTGCCCTACCAGCGCCGCGTTATACGTTCCCGTAACAGAAATAATGTTGTTCAGATCAAAGCAGGACGGGTAATCTTTATGCCCCTGCGTATCAATGTTGACACCCTCGTTTCCTGCAGCCGTTACAAACAGTCCCGGATAGTTGGCAATGGCGCTCGACACTGACGCCGTGTTATTGGTTCCGCCGCTGAAATTTATGATCGGGATGTTGTGATCGGTGGCATAGTTCGTACCTGCAACCACGAGCGAGTCGGTCGTCAGCGCTTCCAGTATGCCCTCTTGCGTGTTCATTTCCATCTTGAAGATGCGGATAGAAACCAGTCTGACATTTTTGCAAACACCGAAAGCGCCCATACCGTTGTTGCAGGTGCCGCCGATAATACCGGCAATGTGCGTACCGTGGCCGTCCGGGTCAATATTCCAATCGCCCATATACTCGGTGGCAAAATTGACACCATCCTGCATAGCAAAATTCACCTGCAGATCCTCATGCTCTCCGTCGATGCCGGTATCCATGATACCCACCTTGACATCCGAACTGCCCGAACAGATGTCCCAGGCATTATACAGATCCATGAAATCTGCGTCATATTTCTTGGAGCGGTAGGTATCGTTAGGCTTGGCGGCATATGTCGCGACACCGCCCGCTTGATCAGCGCTCATCACATCTGCGTCGGACGTAATCGTTCCGCTTTCTTCCACCGGCATCGCCGTAATATAATCCGGCTCGGCGCACAGAATATCATCGCGCGTTTCCAGTGCCGCGATCGCGCGCAGCACCGCCGCTTTTGTTTTCTCCGTCAGTGTGATCTTCAAAATCTGATGATAGCTCTCCTCATCGATCCATCTCGCCGCCTGCGCGCTGGTGATGCGGGACAGATCCTCCACCTTTTCCGCGGCAATTTCCGGAAAATCCGCGGCGCTGTAGGGCTTGTTGATCACCGTATCCCGCAGCGTCATCGTCACCAAAACGATGCCCGGATCATAGTTATCCTGCAGAGTCGCCGTGCTTTCCAGCTTTTCTTCCGCGGGCAGAAGGCTGCGATCCATTCTCCCGATGATCGACGAGACTTGCTCTGTTGCCGATATCCCCGTTTCCGTCTGCGACAGATCCGACGGAGACAGTGCCATCGACGGCAATGCCGGCAGCATTACCGTCACCGCCAAAACGCCGCATATTGTTCTCAGTAGATTTTTCATTTGCAATTCCTCCCTTTGACACAATGTATAGTATCGCCCGGTCTTTGGTGCGCGCAACCTGTCCATTGGAACCACCCCCTCACTTTGCGTGATTTTTGTTCACTAATAAGATGGTATCACACTTTGTGACATTTGTAAACACATTTCGTTCGTGAATGTGCACCAACTTTTCACAAAAAGTTTGTATAAAAACGCACAAAAAAAGCAGACCTTACGGTCTGCTCCTCATAAGTGATTACTGGTGATAGTGAGACAGGAAAGCGCCGATTTTTTCCACGGCGTCCGCCAGCGCGTGCGGCTCGGGCAGCAGCACCAGGCGGAAATGGTTTTGCTCCTGCCAGTCAAAGCCTGTGCCGGGCACCACCAAAATGTGTGTTTCGTGCAAAAGATCCATGGCAAAGCGGTGATCGTCGGTGATGTGCAGCGACGGGTCGATGCGCGGAAACACATAGAAAGCGCCTTTGTTTTTGACAAACTGCAGCGTGTCCACCTTTTCAAGCGCATCGCACGCCGCCTTGCGCTGCTCATACAATCTGCCGCCGGGCGACACCATGCTTTTCGGCGTTTGCGGATCGTTCAGCGCGGCGGGAATGACCAGCTGCATCAGCGCATTGGAACACAGGCGCATGGACGCCAGCTTGTCGAGCGCGGCAAGCAGCGCGTGTTTTTTCGCCGTCGGTCCCGAAATCGCCAGCCAGCCGCAACGAAAGCCGCACACAAGATGCGACTTTGAAAGTCCGTTGGTCGTCACCACCACCGCGTCCTCGGACGCCAGCGCCGCCGTGGAGTGGAACGGCACATCGTCATAGACAAGGCGGTCATAGATCTCATCCGAGAAAAGCGGCAGATCATATTCTGCGGCAAGCGCGATGATCTTTTTCAGCACTTCCTCGCTGTACACCGCGCCGGTCGGATTGTTGGGGTTGATAAGCAGGATCGCCTTGGTGCGCGCCGTGATGCGCCGCCGCATATCGTCGATGTCGGGATTCCATGCGTTCTGCTCGTCGCAGCGATAGAAAACGGGCTTTGCACCGCACAGATACACCGTGTTTGTCCACAGCGAATAGCCCGGCGAGGGCAGCAGCAGCTCGTCGCCCGGATTTAAGTAGGCATTCAGCAGCATCGTGACCGCCTCGCTGACGCCGTTGGTGATATAAATATCCTCGGGCGACAGACCCTTGATGCCGTTTTTGTTGTGATAGGCACAAATGGCTTCTCTTGCCTCGCGCATGCCGCGAAAATCGCAATACGCCACCGCCCTGTCCATGTGCTGCTCCAGCACGCTTTTCAGGCTCTGCGGCATGGTGAAGCCGAACGCACCGGGGTTCCCCGTGTTCAGCTTCAGCACCGATTCCCCTGCCTGCTGCATACGCAGCGCTTCCATGAATATCTCTCCGCGAATGTCCGAATGAACCGGTGTCATGCGCGATGCGACCTGCAATTCTCCCATTTTTGCGCCATCCTTCCACAAGTTTCACTTGATTGTAGCACAGATGTGCTATATAATCAAACATATATTATCTATATTTTTCATAACACGGAGGTTATGGCATGATACCGATACGCGCCTTTGTCGCCGACATCTACCGTGCGGGCAGCATCACCGCCGCCGCACAGCAGCTGTTCATTTCCCAGCCCGCGCTCAGCGCCGATCTGAAGCGGCTGGAAAACGAGCTGGGCGTCACCCTTTTCGACCGCACCACCTCACCCATTTCCCTCACCGATGCAGGACGGGTGTATGTGCAGGCGCTCGAAGACATCGGCAAGATCAGCGACGATCTGCAGACACAGCTTGACGAGCTGAAGGGGCTGCGGGTAGGCAGACTGTCGGTCGGCGGGGCACACTTCATCGCTTCCTGCCTTTTGCTGCAGCTGACGCGGGATTTCTGCCGTCGGTATGCGGGCATTGCGGTGGACGTTTTTGAGGGCAACTCCGCCACGCTGACGCAGCAGGTGCTGCAAAACGAGCTGGATCTGCTGCTTGATTATGATTTTGATGCGGCGCTGTTCACGGCGCAGCCCATCCTGCGGGAGAACATTCTCCTGTGCGTTCCCAAGGCATATGCGCGCGCGGGGGCGCTTTTGCGCGGCGACATCATCGCCGGTCACCATCTTGACACTGCCCCCACCGACCTTGCTGCCTTTCGGGATGCGCCGTTCATTTTGCTGCGCGCAGGCAACAACATGTATGAGCATGCCGTGGCGCTGTGCGCTGCCGCAGGCTTCACCCCGCATGTCACGTTTTCCTTTGACCAGCTGATGACTGCCTATGAAGCCGCCGTGCAGGGGCTTGGGGTCACCTTTGTCAGCGACGAGATCGTGCGCACGGTGTCCGACGATGACGCCGTCGCCTATTACCCCCTTGCGGGAGAAGCCGCACACCGCACGCTGTACATTGCCGGAAAGAAGCGGCGCTATTGCAGCAGTGCCAAAAAAACCTTCATTGATTTCGCTGCAGAGTATTGTCAATGATGTGAAACAGCAAAAGCGCGTCGGAAGTTTCCGACGCGCTTCTGCTTCAAGAAGGAATTTATCAAGGAGTTTTCAGGGGGTCATTTTTGTTTGTGGCAAGAGCCTGCCATAGCGCAGTGCGCGCAATTACAGCCACAGTTGCTCTTTCCCTTTCGCTTGTCGCGCACCAGCTTCACAACAATGGCAGCGACAATGGCGGCAAGCACCAGACACACGAGAATGGTCGCAAGATTATCCACAATAAAGGCGAGCATAAGGCAGGTCTCCTTTCAGAGAATTTATTTCGCTTTGACATTCGCCGTCAGCTTGGTAGCCTCTTTGTAGGGGCGCACCAGCATGTAGATTATGCCGGCGAGCAGAGCCGCAGCACAGATGACACCGATCACACCGCCGACACCGCTCACATTGCCGGTGAACAGGTTGCCGAACTGGTTGACCATCAGCGCGATCACATAGGCAAAGCCGCACTGATAGGCGATAGCGAACCAGGTCCACTTCTGGCTGTTCATCTCACGCTTGATGGCGCCGATTGCCGCGAAGCAGGGAGCGCACAGCAGGTTGAACACCAGGAAGGAATAAGCAGTGATGCCCGTGAAGGCAGCAGCGATATTCTGATACACCGTGCCGTCTCCGCCGCCATACAGGATACCCAGCGTACCGACGATGTTTTCCTTCGCCACAAGACCGGTGATGGAAGCGACAGTCGCCTGCCAGTTGCCCCAGCCGAGCGGTGCAAAGATCCAGGCGATCGCGCCGCCGATCTTAGCAAGGATGGAACCGTCGATCTGATCCTCGGTGAGCATGCCGAAGCTGCCGTCTACCCAGCCGAAATAGGTGGTGAACCACACAAGGATGGTGGAAAGCAGGATGATCGTGCCCGCCTTCTTGATGAAGGACCAGCCGCGCTCCCACATGGAGCGGAGCACGTTGCCGACCGTCGGCAGATGGTAGGCGGGCAGCTCCATAACGAACGGAGCAGGATCGCCGGCAAACATCTTGGTCTTCTTCAGCATGATGCCGGAGACGATGATCGCCGCCATGCCGATGAAGTATGCCGAGGTGGCGACCCAGGCGCTGCCGCCGAAGATTGCGCCCGCGATCATGCCGATGAAGGGCACCTTGGCACCGCAGGGGATGAAGGTAGTCGTCATGATCGTCATACGACGGTCACGTTCATTTTCAATGGTACGGGACGCCATGATGCCGGGAACACCGCAGCCGGTGCCGATGAGCATCGGGATGAAGGATTTGCCGGAAAGACCGAATTTACGGAACACACGGTCGAGAACGAACGCGATACGCGCCATATAGCCGCATGCTTCAAGGAACGCGAGCAGCAGGAACAGCACCAGCATCTGCGGCACGAAGCCGAGCACCGCGCCGACACCGGCAACGATACCGTCATTGATCAGTCCCGCGAGCCAATCGGCAGCACCGATCGCCTCAAGGCCGTCGCCGACCAGCACCGGAATACCGGGCACCCACACACCGTAGTTTGCGGGATCCACGCCGCCCTCATACTTTTCGTATGCATTGACAGCAGCCTCGAAATCGGCAAGCGTGCCGGTCTCATCGGTGGTTTCGAGCGTCTCTTCGTCCTCCAGCGTATAGGTGAAGCTGGTGACGTCCACACTGCTCTGCAGCGCTTTCAGCTCGCTGACCGCCGCAGCGTAGTCATAGCTTTCGCTCTCCTGATCCAGCGCAGCGTTGACCTTTTCAACATCCGCGCCCTTTTTCTCAGCAGCAGCGACAAAGCCCTCGATGATCGCATCGGCGTCGCCGTATTCTTCCTCGGCGTCCGCAGTAGCGGAGCTGCCGATGCCGAACAGATGCCAGCCGTCGCCGAACAAACCGTCGTTTGCCCAGTCGGTCGCCATGCTGCCGACCGTGACCATGGAGATGTAGTACACAAGGAACATGATGGCGGCGAAGATCGGAAGACCGAGGAAACGGTTCGTGACGATTTTATCAATTTTATCCGAGGTTGTCAACTTACCGGCGTCTTTCTTTTTATAGCACGCCTTAATGACCGAGCCGATGTACACATAACGCTCGTTGGTGATGATGGACTCCGCATCGTCGTCCATTTCTTCCTCAACGGCTTTGATGTCGTTTTCGATATGTGCGAGCA
>URNF01000053.1 GCA_900549155.1 uncultured Oscillospiraceae bacterium
TGGCTCGCCGCTGTCGCCCAGCCGCATCTATTGGAGCGGGCAGGGACAGCCGCTGTATTTCCCGGAGACGCAATATATCACCGTCGGCGACATCAACCAGGCGGTGACGGCGTTCGGCAAGCAGGACGGCGTGCTCATGATCTTCAAGGAACGGGAGATCTACAGCCTTTCCAAGCCGGACGGCGTGGTGTCCATGGACACGGTGGACGGGCATGTGGTGCAGGAGGAAACGGCGACCTGCGAATATTTCCCGCTGACGCAGATCCACGGACAGATCGGTTGTATGGCGCCGCAGACGCTGTGCCTTTGCGGCAACCGCCTTGTGTGGGCGGACGGGCTGGGGGCGGTGTATGCCATGATGCACGGCAGCGCCTTCAACGGGTTCAGCGTGCGCGAGGTGTCGTCGCTCATCGCGCCGTGCCTTGCGGACATTGACGCCGCGGCGTGGAAAAAGGCGTCGGGCGCTGTGTATGAGGGCTATTACCTGCTGCACAGCGGCTCGACGGTGTATGCGCTGCGCCTGGACGAAAGGGCGTTTCGCAGCTATGCGGGCAGCGGCGACGACAGCACGGCACAACAAAAGTTCGGCTGGTTTATCTGGCAGCTGCCGCTCGGCACATATGTGACGCGCCTTTTCGGCAACGGACGGCAGGCGGCGGCGATCGCGTGGTCCACGGACAGCGGCGGCACCTATATCGAGCTGCCGCAGGTGCTGGCGGACGAAAAGGCGGATCTTGTGAACGGGGTCCCCGACCGCGAGATCCCCATCACGGCGCGCATCGCCACAAAGGCATATGCACTCGGCGACAACGGGCGGTGCTGCCGCCTCATTCGGGTGCATGTCGATCTGCAGACAGCGGTCGACACCACGGTGCACTTTGCCTATCGCACGGACGGCAGGGAGGCGGGCGATGCCGCCGTGCTGCGGGAGGGACCGTTTGACGGCGTGTGCCGTCTGACACCGAACTGCATCCGCGTGCGCCGCGCAGGGCTTTGCCTGGAAGCGGTCGGCAATGTTGCGCTTTTTGGCATCCGCCTGATCTACAGATGTTGAAAAGGAGAGAAGATCTATGCCGAGTTGTATACGCACCGTGGATTTCACGGTGACGGAAAAGGATATATCCCCCTCTGTGCCGCAATGGGCTGGCGTGCAGGGGGAGCATCAGGCGACCCGTGTGCGCTTTCAGCTGCCGACATCGCTGACGGGCGACGGCTTTGTCTATCGCGTGGAATGGGTCGACGGCATGCAGTCGTTCGGCACGAGCGGCGCGCTTGCGGCAAGCGAGGACGGAAAGGTGTCGTTTTTGCTGCCCGCATCCTGGACGGCGGCGGGCGGCACGGCGGAGGTGCGGCTTTGCGTCTGCAAGGACGAGACAGATGCCGCAAACGGGCAGGTGTTTTATTCCGCCGTCGGCAGGCTGACGTTTTCGCCGCGCGACGAAAATCTGCCGTCGGTCACGGCGGCGGAGAATATGCTATATACCGTGATGGGAGAAGCCGAGCGTGCACTCAAAAAGGCGGCGGAGTGTGTGGACAGCGAGGTGGTGGACGACACCGGCTGTGTGCGCTTCGGCGGAAAGCTGGCGTTTGCCTATGGCAGATTTGACGCCGATGCCAATGTGAGCACCGAGGTCATGATGCCCTGCACCTTCACCAATGTCTGCTTTTTGCTGGTGCAGCATGAGGACACGATCATTCCTGTCACCGGTCGCACCTACAGCAGCTTTACGATCAAGCCGACAAAGAACATCGGAAATGTTTTCTGGTTCGCCGTCGGCACGCTTGACGAAAATTGAGAGGAGAGGTTTTGACTATGCCGAAAATTTTTCTGTCCCCGGCGTTGCACGCCGCGGACAATCCCTGCTCCTACAGCAAGGACTGCGGGGAGAACATTCACTGCGGAAAGTATATGGACGCGCTCATTCCGTATCTCGATGCCTGCGGCATTGAGTGGCAGCGTTCGGACAAGAAAAACACGGGAGCGGGCTATGCTAAGACGATCGCGCAGTCAAACGCCTTCAAGCCCGACATCCACTTTGTCAAGCACACCAACGCCGTCGGTGCACACAACGCGAAGGGCTCGCGCATTTATGTGTGGCCGACCGGCAACGGCAGGAAGCTGGCGGAGATCATGCTGAAATACAGAAAGACGTTCTATCCGAACGGCGGCATCATCAAGGACAACACCACGCTGACCGAGATCCGCGCGACATCGGCTGTCTGTGTGTATGACGAGCTGGTGTTCCACGACAATCCCGAGGACGTGAAGTGGCTGCATGAGCATATGCAGGAGTTTGCCGCAAACGACGCAAAGGCACTTTGCGAATATTTCGGCATTCCGTTCAAGGATCCCTATGCCGCGGCGCAGCCCCCGAAAGAGAAAAAGCCGACGGAGACAAAGACTTTGTATGCGGTGCAGGTCGGTGCCTATGCAAACAGGGGAAATGCCGAAAAGATGGCGGAAAAGCTGAAAGAAAAAGGCTTTGCCGCCTATATCACCAAGAAATAAAAAAGCGGGAGGCAGACAAATGGATCATGCGAGTATCACCTCGTTTTTATCCCTTTTGTCCGCCGCGGGTGTCATCGTCGCGCTCATTACCAATCTGCGCGGGATGCGGGCGCGGGATGAACACAAGGCGGCGGAGCTGTCCGAAATGCGTTCGGACATCAAGCATATCCGCGGGCAGGTCGACAAAAACGATGTGTTGATGGCAGATGTGCGCGAGCAGCTGGACGCGGTCAGAGACCGCGTGACACGGGTGGAGGAGTCCACCAAAAGTGCGCACAAGCGGCTGGACAAAATGGAAGGAGCAGAGGGATGTATATGCAGGGAATCGTCTTGACATTGGTGATGGCGGTGACGGTGGAGGCACTGGTGGAATATTGCCGTACCGCCGTTGAAACGGTGCGCGGCGGCGGAAAACTTGCCGCCTGTTTGCAGGGGGCGGCAATTTTGGTGTCTGTCGGCATCTGCCTTTTGTGCGGCGCCGATCTCTACGGTGCCTTGGACATCACGTTTGCGTGGCGTCCGATCGGCAGCGTGCTCACCGGCATTTTTGCCGCAAGGGGTGCGAATTTTGTTTCGGACCTTGCGGGACAGATGAAAAGCATTTTGGGGAAATAAAGGGACGGGAGCTGTTCGCATGGGGGACAGCTCCCGCTTTTTTACTGTTGACAAACGCGGAGAAGTTGAGGATAATGTATACATATAAAAAGATGGGGGGTGTGCACATGGACAACGCATACGGACTGCAGATCACGGCTCTGCTGCGGGGCGGGCTTTGCGCGGAGACGGTCACGCTGCACACCGCCGTCGATGTGCAGGCGCTGACGGACATTGCCGTGCGGCAGGGGATCGTTGTGCCGCTCTTTTGCGGACTGCTCGGCGCGGGCTTTGCCGCCGGGTCGCCTGAAATGACGCCGCTTTTGAAGGCATACGGCAACGTCGTGTATACGGTGGAGGCACAGGAGCGGGAGCTTCGTGCGCTGTTTGCGGATTTTGCGGCGGCGGGCGTTGACTTTATGCCGCTTAAGGGTGCTGCACTGCGGGAACTGTATGCGCGCCCCGAGCTGCGCGCGATGGGGGATGCGGACATCCTCATCCGCACCGCGCAATATGCGGATGCCGCCGCTGTGATGAAAGCGCGCGGGTTTGTGCAGGTGCAGGAAAGCGCGCACGAGTGGATCTTCCAAAACGATGCGTTGCAGGTGGAGCTGCACAAATGCCCGTTTGCACCGTATGAAAAAACGCTTTACGGCTTTTTCGGGGACGGCTGGGCACACGCCGTACCGCTCGGGAACTGCCGCTTTACGCTGTCGGACACCGACGGCTTTGTCTATCTTTTTGCCCACTTTGCCAAGCACTATAAAAACGGCGGTGTCGGACTGCGGCAGCTTGCCGATCTGTGGGTCTATCGCCGTGCAAAGGCGGTGGACGAGGACGCCGTCCTTGCGGCGCTCGACAAAATGGGTTTTGCCGCTTTCTATCGGCATATTTGCACGCTTCTCTCTGTGTGCTTTGACGGCGCGCCGCCGGCTGCGGACGATCGGCACACGCCGTTCATCCTGCGCTTTTTGCTGTCCGGCGGCAGCTTCGGCACGCCCGAGGAAAAGCGCGCTGCCGCGGCGGCACGCACGGGCGGCACCGACACCGCCGCCATCCGCGAAAGGGAGACAAGGCGGCTGCTGTTCCCGCCGCTTGCCGACATGCGGCTGCACTATAAAGCGCTCGAAAAAGCGCCGTTTCTGCTGCCGCTTTTCTGGCTTTGGCGGGGCGTGCGCACGCTGTTTACACCGCACAAGATGAAAGAAAGGCTGCAGGGCGTGAAAGCGCTGTGCGCAGAGGATGCCGCGCGGCACAACGCGGCGCTCGCATTTGTCGGACTGACGGCGGACGGGGGGTGAGCGGGATGGATAATCTGCTTCTTGTCGCCGCAAAAGAGGACGTCCGCGACCGACTGGCGGCACTGCTGGCAACGCTGCCGCAGGTGCGGGTGCAGACGGCGGTGGACGCAGAAAGTGCCGTTTCCTGCGCACAGGGGGCGGACCCGGCGCTTGTGCTGATCGTGTCTCCGCTTGATGAGGAGGAGCGGCTTTGCCGCACGCTTTTGGACGACACCTATGCTTCGGTGGTGCTGCTGACCTCCGCAAAGGAAGCGCCCGACGGCGTCATTGCGCTGGAGCCTAATATCACCCCGCCGCTTTTTCTGCAGCTTTTGCAGATCGCGCTGCAAAGCCGCCGCCGCTTTTTGGGGCTGCGCACGGAGAACGCCGCGCTGCACAACAAGCTGTCCGAGCTGCGGCTGGTAAACCGCGCAAAATGCGTGCTCATCCAGTATCTCGGCATCGGCGAGGCACAGGCACACCGCTATATCGAAAAGCAGGCGATGGATCGGCGGGTGTCCCGCACCGAGATCGCCAGAGAAATTCTCAAGACCTATGAACTGTAAGGATAAAGGGGTAGAAGCATGGCACATCCCATCCGTCATTTTCGCACCATCACGGCACACCGCCACCTGGTGATCCGCCACTGCCGCCGCGCGGGCATTTTCTGGCAGGGACTTTTGCACGATCTCTCGAAATACAGTCCCGCCGAATTTGCGGTCGGCGCGCGGTTTTATACCGACGGCACGCGCAGTCCCAACGAGGCGGAGCGGCAGAGCTACGGCTATTCCAAAGCGTGGCTGCACCACAAGGGGCGCAACCGTCACCATTTTGAATATTGGACCGACTATGACCCCGTCACCAAGCGCATCCGTCCGCTGCCGATGCCGGATCGCTATATCATCGAAATGGCGTGTGACCGCATCGCCGCCAGCAAGATCTATATGAAGGATGCCTATACCGATGCGTCGCCGCTTGCCTATTATCTCCGCGGCAAGCCGACGCGCTTTATTGAGGAAGAAACGGCAAGGAAGCTTGAGGACATTCTGACGATGCTCGCCGAAAAGGGCGAGGATGCCACCTTTGCCTTTTTGCGACGGGCGGTAAAATACGGTTTTTCACAAAAAGAGCGTGCGAAATGAAATCGCGCGCTCTTTTTTTGTGCATAGTGCCGAAAATGACTCTGAAAAATCAGAAAATATGCCATCTTGCCAATTTTGCGGGGGGTGGTATAGTATATATTGTATGTAATGCACAACTATGTGCAGAAAAGGAGAGAGATGTATGAACAAAAGCGGCTTCAAACGCGTGCTCAGCGTGCTGCTGACGCTTGCCATGCTTTGCGGCATGACAGCGGTCATGGGGGCTTTCCCCGCGGCGGCAGCGGCTGAGGTGGAGAAGTTCAAGGCGAACTTCTCCGAGCTGCCCGTCGGTACGGTGAGTCTCACCGACACCGAAACGGTCAGCTGGCTCACAAGCAAATTTGCCTTCATGTATTTCCAGGAAGGTCGCTGGTTTGAGCGTCCGAACGTCAACGGCTATGTCGTGGACGCGGACGGCAACAACCTGACGGCGCGTGCCGACAAGGTGGTGACCTATATTCCCGATGTCGTGAACAAGGGCGCGGGTGCCAGCTACCAGTGGGTTGACGGCACGGGCTATAACGGCTCGGCGGGCAACCACGGCTACGGCTTCTCCTATTGGACGGTGAGCGGCGCTGCCGGCAGCACCTATTCCAAGTGGCTCAGTTGTACCAGCTTTACCTATAACGGCGGACTGAACCGCAAGGCGAATACCATGTGGGTGAAGAGCGCGGACGGCGATCTGGCGAAGCTCAAGAATTTCACGCTGGACATGGACTTCATGCCGACCGACGAGACGACCAACAAGATCGGCAGCACCATTGGCAACAATACATACGGCATGGGCAACGCGCCTTATCGCGACACGCTGTCGCTGTTCTTCCGCGCGGATGTGGCGGGCAACGTGTATGATGCGAACATGCAGATGCTCGTTTTGGAGCCGAGCGGCAAATTCTATGCCGGACAGGGCATGTATCTCAACAAGCACGATCTCCTCAACGGCACGATGCCGGCGCTGGACCGCTCGACGGCGTATCATCTGACGCTGACGGTCGTGGGCAATCAGATGAAGGCGACGGTCTATAACGGTTCGAAGAAGATCTGGAGCACCACCTGCGACATGGCGGTGGACGGCGCGGGCTATATCGGTATCGGCGGCTCCTGCGCCGGCGCGCGCTATGGCTCCATTGAGATCACCCGTCTGAACGACGAGGGCGATCCGGTGGACTTTGGCGATGAGACCGACGGCTACGGTTTCGGTGCGGACTTTGATTTCCTTACGCACCGCACCGATGACGAATACGGCAAGAACAATGTCGGCGATACCTATGGCAGTCAGTACTATTATAACGGCAAGGCCGGTGTGTATTACAAGAACAACGGCAAGGACGCCAAGTGGCTCGAGTATGTCGGCAAGGGCAACATCACGGCGGCGTTTGACGACACCTGGTATGTCGCCAAGGGCACGACGGTGCGCGCTTACCTTGAGGACAGATTCTCGTTCTATTTTAACCAAGAGGGCGGTCAGTTCACGATGGACTCCCCCTATCAGACCTCCGAGGAGCTCAAAGCGGAGAGCTATGCGCCTGCGGTGAACGGCGGCGCCTGCGCTCAGTGGAAGCTGACGCAGAACGGCTATCTCATGGCGACTTATGTCTGGGCGGGCGGCGAAATGCTGCGCAAGACGCTGACCATCGCGCCCAAGACGGCTTCGGGCGATTTCAGCGCCAAGAACTTTGTCACCGAATTTGACTATAAGATCGGCGACACCGCGAAGACCGAATCCGGCGTACTGCTGACCTTCCGCTCCGCAGAAGCGGGCAGAGTGATCAACGGCGGCAACAACAACAGCTTTGCCGACAAGGTGACGCTCGTGTTCCACGCAAACGGCATCGGCATCTATGACAATGTCAAAACGGCATATACCTATAAATACTCCGCCAACTACAAGGGCGGCCTTCTGGACGCGGACGGCAACCCGACCGAGCAGTTCGCGCTGTGGAACGACGGCGCGACCGTGTCCGAGGCGCATGTGTATGCAAAAGCGGTCGGCAATCAGCTGAAGCTGAAGGTGACCGATCTCACGACCGGCGCGGTGGTCGCCGAAAAGCAGGTGACACTTGACCGCACCGATGCAGGCTATCTGTATTATACCACCTGCAACTTCGATTCCGGCATTGCCAACATCCGTGTGGACCGTCTGAACGAGGACGGCGACGTTGCGGGCTTTGCAGCACCGACCGATTTCACGCTGGCGACCACGGCGGCAGACGGCGACATCACTGCCGGCTCCGAAACGGAGACCTATCTGAAGAGCAAGGTCGACAGCTATTATGACAACGACGGCACGCTCTCGTCTGCTCCGTTTGTCTCCACCAGCGGTGTCGGCACGTTCTCCTATGTTTATGACAAAAAATTCCAGGGACAGATTCCGAGTGCTCACCGCAGCACGGAAACACACCTGAAGGCAGTTGCCACCATGGTGCCGAAGACCGACAACGGCAAAGCGGCGGTCATGAAGAACTTTGAAATGAGCTTCACGACGCGCTGGGCAGAGGGCGCCTGGAACGGCTATCCGAACGCCTCCATCGTCATCGGCGGCAGACAGCAGACGGCGGGCAAATTCACCACCGCTGCGGGTCAGGTGGAAAACAAGCAGGGCGTTGTCGTCATCAGCTCCACCGGCATCACCATTGCGGGCGGCAGCGATCTGACCGACGATGTCTACACTTCGGCGGACGCCGAGACCTTCTCGTCGGCGCTCAGTCCGTCCGGTTATTGGAACCATTACAAGGTCAAGGTGCGCGTTGTCGGCTCGAAGGTCACCGTCACCATCGGCGACAACACCTACAACGGCATCTGGAACTACAGCGATGCAGGCTATCTCGCCGTGGGCCTCAGCACCCGCAGCATGCAGATCGGCGACATCACGGTCACCCGTCTTGACGACAACGGCAACGCGATCGACTGGAACGAGGAGACCGAGGAGGTCATCCCCACCGGCTGGTCGTTCACCGCAAAGGGTCTGACCTCTTACCGTGCCGCCACCACCGTGGCACAGCGCACGGAATTCCTCAACAAGTTTGACGGCGCTTTTGATGTCTACTATAACGATTATAACGACGGCGCCTATGACTATCGTCACAACGCGAGTGTGGTCGGCAACACGGTCGGCTATAACTACGGCTGGCTGACCGGCGAGTGGATGGAGCTGAACCTCACACCCACCGGCTACGGCGACGACGATATGGAGCGTCCGCAGACCGAGATGCGCCAGATCGGCACGCTCGTGCCGAAGGACAGCGACGGCGAAGCGCTGTATCTCAAGAACTTTGAACTGCGCGGCAGAATTCTCAACCATCTGAACTCTGTCAAGAGCACCTACGGTGCGGCTGTTGTCGGCTTCCGCATGGACGCGCCGGGCAAATATCTGAACAGTGACGGCTCGGCGGCGCAGGCATCCTATATGCTGTTTACCACCGACGGCGCCAAGGTCTATGAAAACGGCAACCTCATTCACGAAAAGGCGTTTGCTTCCACCTATATGGACAGCCAGTGCACCTTTACCATCCGTGTGGTGGGCAACAAGCTGACCTACACGTATGCGGCGGCTGGCAAGGAGACCATCAGCGACACCGTGACGCTTTCCACCGACTGCAAGGGCTATCTCGGCTACGGTCAGACTACCCGTCGGCATATTTACAGCGTGATCGGCTCCAACATGTACATTAACGCGCTGGACGCAAACGGCAACGCCACCCCGATCAAGGAGCCTGCAAAGCCCTATGGCAACGGCGATGTGCAGACCGAGGAGACGACGGACGGCGAAAATGTCACCACCACCGTCACCGTGACACCTGACGAGGGCTTCGAGCTGAAAGCCGGCACGCTCATCGCGGTCGATGAGGACGGCAACCGCTATATCCCGATGCGCGTCGGCTTCAGAAACGGCGGCAACGCATCGCAGTACACGGTGACCGCTCCCTCCTCTGTCACCTTCAAGATGGAATTTGTGAAGCCCACCGTGGCGAACCCGAACATCGGCAACGTCGGCGTTTCGGTGAACACCGCGAAATACGGTCTGCGCTTTGTGTCCCGTCTGAACCGCACGGTGACGGACGGCGTCGAGTATATCACACTGGACGGCGCGAAGGTCGCCGTGAAGGACTACGGCATGCTGATCGCGGCGGAGTCCGCCGTCGGCAACGGCGTGCTGCTCACCAATGAGCTGGCGGACGAAAACAGCTATGTGAAAAAACTCAGTGTGCGTGACAACCAGGTCTATTTCGATATTTGCGATGACTATATCGACATGAGTACCTGCATCACGAACATCGACAAGGTCGAGGGCGGACTGACCATGAAGCTGGTTGCCCGCGCCTATGTCATCACCGCGGACGACAAGACGCTGTATGCCGACATGGCAAGCAGCACCTATGAGCGCGTTTCCGGCATGAAGAGCGTCTCCTTTGCCGCGCTGACGGCGGCAAACCAGGTGCTGGCGACCGGTCGTGCGGGACAGGTCGGCAGTGAGTTCCAGATGGACTGGGTCAACTCCGGCTTTGAGATTTCCGGCGATCTGGCGGATAACCTGCGCGTCAAGATGACCAGCTCCCGCGTGGACAGCCTGCTCAACGTGCAGGTCGACGACGGCGCGGTGCAGATCATCCATGTGCCGCAGGGCACCTCCACTGTGACGCTTGCCAGCGGACTGGCGGGCGGCGCGCACACCGTGCGCGTCATCGGCGGTACGTCGCTGCGCTTCGGTACGCTGAGCGCTACCGAGCTGCAGTATAACGGTACACTCTATGAAACAAAGCGCGACGGCACGCAGCTGCGTATCGAAGTGCTCGGCGACTCCATTTCCTGCGGCTGGGGTCTCGATATGCCGAAGGGTCAGACCTATACCACCACCGAGCAGGTCGCCGGCTCCAACAGCTACTACAGCTATGCGGGCGTGGCGGCAAGAGAGCTCGGCGCCGATCTGTCGGTGGTCGCACAGTGCTCGCAGACCATTTCCGAGATCAACAGCTATTGGAAGAAGCTCAACAAGCGCTCCGGCGCGGCGGCTTGGGACTTTGCAAGCCATCAGCAGGATGTCGTGGTCATCAACCTCGGCACAAACGATGAATGGCGGTCCGGCTACCAGGATGCCGCAAAGGCGCTGACCGACGCGAAAGCGATCCTTTCCGATGTGCGTGCGGCATATCCCGACGCCTACATCATTTGGGCATACAACATGATGGCAGCCAAGGACGACTTTGCCGCTTCCTATCTTGCCGCCGTGCAGTCGATGAACGACAGCGGCGACAGCAAGGTGTTTGCGCTGAAATTCGACTCCGACAAGACCTACTATGAGGGCCACCCGGCGCGTGCCTCGCACGAAAAGAACGGCAAGGAGCTTGCTGCCTTCATCAAGGCGAACTGCACCGAGCTGTTCGGTCACACGACGCACACCGAGACGATCGGTACGCTGACCGATGCAAACCACGTGATCTTCAACGGGCGCACCACCGCTTCCGGCACGGCGCGCACCATGGACTACGGCAGCACCGGCATCACGATCTCCGGCTATCTGTACGGCAAGCTGTCCATGAACATCAACTTCGGCAACACGAGCTATGACAGCTTTGTGCTGAATGTCATGGTGGACGACGACGCCGACAACGCAAAACAGGTTTGGGTGAAGGCGGGCGACACGAATGTGACGCTGCTCGAAGGACTCGGCAGAGGACACCATCGTGTGGAGATCACCCGCGGTGCGGGCAACTGCGGCACGCTGACCATGAAGGACATCACCTACACGGGCACGCTGGCAACGCCGACGGTCAATCCTCTGCAGATCGAATTCATCGGCGACTCCATCACCGCGAGCGACGGCATGCTGATCAAAGCCTATGGCGCTCCGTCGATGAACACGTTCCTCGGCTATGCCGCCAAGACGGCGCGTGCCATCGGTGCGAACGTGAACAATGTGGCGGTCTCCGGCGCGAAGACGGCGGCAATGCGCGACAGATTCAACAACTGGACGGGCGAAAACGTGCAAAAGCAGATCGTGGTGATCAATCTCGGAACGAACGATTTCGGCTGGAGCTCCTCTGCAACCGCCTCGACGCAGGACGGTCTCAAGGATACCTGCCTCGGATTGATCGCGGATGTGCGCGCGAAATACGGCGCGGACACCTACATCATCTGGGCATACGGCATGATGTTTGACAAGGACAAGGATTTCCCCGCGGCAGTCGTGGAGGAATACCGCACGACCAACAACGACGAGCGCGTTTTGTGGTGTGACCTGTCCTCCGCAAAGAACAACGCCGGCTACGGTCAGCATCCGGATGTGGCGGGC
>URNF01000054.1 GCA_900549155.1 uncultured Oscillospiraceae bacterium
TAAAAACAGTGCAGAGTATAACAAACGGCACAGACAAAGGCGGATCGTTTGTAACCGTTGTGCGGCTTGAAACAAAGCTCAGAGCCACTCTCACAGAAGAACAAAAGGCTCTGTTCGAACAAATTAAAAAAACGGATGCAGAAATTACGACCGGAATGAGCTACAAGCGTTCACAAACGGATTTCGATTTGCATCGCGGCTGATGATGGAAGTGTACGAACCGACACCGGAATTAGAGCCGTAACAAAAACACAATAATCGGAAACGGGATCGCACGATCCTGTTTCTATTTCGAAAAAATAGATACTGCAACAGGCAGAGGATCTTACCGTCCTTTGCCTGTTTTCTTTTTACGGATAGCTCTCTGAATTTTGAACATTTTGTAAATTCTCAATTTTTAAGGTGTCAGAACACCCGATTTTTCGGCATGAAAAGTGAGGGGATAAATTTTCAGCGCATAGCCAAGTATAGTTTTTCCTTTGGACAAGTGAGAGAAGATTTTGGTTGTAGCCCATGGGATTTTTTCCTTTGGATAAGTGTTGGGATAAAAATTTTTGGTTGTACCCTATCCGCTTTTTTGCCATGAAAAGTAGAGGGCGAAATTTCATAACCGTTTGAAAGGAGTTGGTGCAGATATGATTGCGGCCATGCAAAAAGAAAATTTCAAGAAGGAAAAAGGGACAGAAAAATTTTGAAAGTTGTATAGTAAAAACGGACACCACGGAGAGAGAAAATATGATATAGTATTTTCAGGAGAGTGGGTCATATGGAGAAAAAGCGAAACTACACAAAGGAGTTCAAGGTACACGCGTGTGAGCTGGTGCTGAAAGAAGACCTCAAAGTAAAGAGCGTAGCCGAACGAATGGGGATAAACCAAATCATGCTGTATCGTTGGATAGACGAGTATAGGACATACGGGGAGTCAGCGTTCATTGGTAAAGGCAACCTGCGTCCGGAGGAAACAAAAATCAAGAAACTGCAAAAAGAAAACGAGGAGCTTCGGCAGCAGGTAGAAATATTAAAAAAAGCAGCGGCATACTTTGCGAAAGAAAACAAAAACGGTTAGACTTCGCAAAAGAAGAGTTGTCAGAATACGACACCGACATGGTATGCCGAATCATTCAGGTGTCGAGAAGCGGATACTACAGCCACAAGCGGAAAAATGAAAGAGAAGTATCTGAGCAAGAAGGACAGGTCATTCACTGTTTTGAAAAACATCGCGGAAATTACGGTAGGATACGGATACGAAAAGAGCTGCTGCATAGCGGTATAGATGTCAGTGAATACAAAATCGCCCGCATCATGAAGAAGTACGGATTGGAAGCCAAAAGCGGCAGAACCGGAAAAACAAAGAGATCAAAACCGACAGAGAAACAATACATAGAAGAGAATTTGATCAAGGACAAGTTTGCTGTAACAGATCCGAATTACCTGTGGTGTTCGGACATAACGGAGCTGAAATGTCACCACCAAAGCATCTATGTCTGTGGGGTGATCGATGTGGCAACACGACGACTGGTTGGTTGGGATATAGCAAAGCACCAGCGGCAGGAGATCGTGCAGAACGCTTTCAAAATGGCGATAGGCAGAAATCCGGACAGACCTGTCGGTGCTGTATACCACAGCGACAGAGGATGCCAGTACACAGCAAAGAAAACAAAGCAGCTGGTAGAACAAAACGGGTTTAGAAAAAGCATGTCACGCCCGGGAACGCCAAGCGACAACCAACCGATAGAGAGCTTTTGGAAAACGCTTGAATGTGAGTTGTCGGATATCCGTCATCTCACATTCGAAGAAGCCGAAAGAAAAATTGTGGAATACATTGAGCTATATTACAATTCGGAAAGGCTTCATTCGGGTATCAACTATTCTATTCCAAATCGGTTTTTCACTCTTCTGTCTGTCCGAAATTCTTGACAAGTTTCGAAAAAGTAGCTTTGCTGCGCAAAGCGTTGATTATGTTGATTATAAATAGGATCTGTGATACAATTTGACTTGAGGTGAGATGGATGAAAAGCCCGTTACTTGACAGATCTCTTGATTTTGCAACTCAAATCGTATTGTTTTATGAAGAGTTTTATAAAACAAAAAAGGATACTACCATCGCAAAACAGCTGCTTCGTTCTGCTACGAGTATTGGGGCTAATATAAATGAGGCCGTTTATGGCAACAGCAAAGCGGATTTTATTTCAAAATTACATATTGCACTTAAAGAAACGGGCGAAAGTATTTATTGGCTCGCCCTTTTGAAGAGGACAAATCTATTTGCATATAACTTCGACGAATTGCTTTTACTTGCCGAAGAAATCAGAAAAATGTTAATAGCCTCCCTTAACACGGCAAAAGGGAATAAATAAGCCGATTGAGCTTCGGTTAACGCACATAAAATAAAAAACTCCGAGTCATGGACTCGGAGTTTTTTTCAATGAAGCGCACCTTGCTTCATACGCGCGCAGCGCGTGCTTCACAGCAACGCCGTTGCTGCTTCATTATCTCTCCTCAAACGGAACATGCTGCCTTTGGATGCGCTCTTTTGCCCAGGCCTTCCAGGTGGCATAATCCGCCGCCGTCATGGACGCAAGATGCCCGCCGTCCGGCGCAAGATACAGCATTTCAAAGCTGCCGTTTTTGTTCTGCCCGAAAACCAGCTCAAAATGCTCCGTGCCCGGATACTGCACAAAGATCTGCACGGTATAAAACTCCTTGAAGCGTGCGGCATACCCGTTGTCGAGCGCGCTCGCAGCAAAGTGCAGGCTGTCAAAATAGGTCAGAAATCCGCGCAGCGACGCGATGTCCTCGGGATGCTCCATGTGGGTCAATCCGCCGGAATCGGGGATCGCGGGAGAGAGATAGTAGGTGATCTTTTTCGACAGAATATAGGCGGCATTGTACCGCTCCGCGGTATATGCCGTGTCGTCCGCTTTACCGTTTTTGAGATGCGGGAAGGTCATGGTGGCATCGGCTGTCGTCATGTGATAGGCACTTGCCAGCGCCGCCGTCTGCTTTTCGGCGTCGGCGGACAGCCTTGCCGCATGCAGCACCTGCGGCGCGCCCTGCAGCGTGTCCACATAATAGAACCGGCCCTCGGCATAGTTTTCCACGACAAAGCGATGCGTCTCCCCGAACTCATCGCTGCACTTTTCGAGAGGTGTGGTGTCGAGATAGGCAAATCCGTCGCCTTTATACAGCGTCACGCCGCCGTCCTTGAAGTATTGCTCCAGCAGCGGGCGCAGCGACGCGATGGAATTCAGCTCCCCGCTTTCGAGCAACTTATCCCACACAAAGCCCGGATATTTCGACTCCTCGGCGATCTGCTGCGCAGGCGTCACGCGCGCACGCTGCGTCACATAATAGGTCAGCGTGACGCTACTGTCGCCGCTGTCATAAAGTGCAAGCTGCACCTCCCATGCGGCGTTGTCGCGCAGTGCGGCGGCAAGCGTTTCGGGCACGGGCAGCGTATACCACTCCCCGGCAAGAAGATCATAGGCGTCGACAACCGTTTTGTCGCGATCGAAGAAATAGACGGTGCTGCCATCGCGGCTGACGGCGGTCGCCGACGGATGCCCGTCCACGGCGATCGTTTTGCCCGTCTCGCGGTCAAACAGGACATAGTCGACATAAAATCCGTCGCTGTATCTTCTCAACTGCCGCAGACCGTAGCGATACTGCTTGGGGCAGCCGCTGTCCGCAAAGGCGGATGTGCGGCGCTCTTTGGTATCATAGACAAAAAGCCCTTCGTCGGTCTTCACAACATAATAGCGGTCGTCGGGCGTACTGTCCTGCAGCTCGCCCGCAAAGGTCTGCACCGCGCGGGTGGCAAGATCAATAAGCACATTGGTGCGCGCCGCCGTGTTGCCGTTGCCGTCGTCGAGAATATACTGCACAAAGCGTCCGCCCTTGCTGATCGCCGCGCCATAGTCCAGCGGTGTGCGCGTTTTTCCGTCCGCTCCCGCTTTCGCGAGACTTTCCACCGTGCAGTCCTTCATGGACACGAGATAATATATGGGGTCATTGCCCTCCAGCACGCAAAAGTTTTTCTCGAAAAAGGCGGCGTCCCCCGCCATCACCGTGGCGGTGTCGGCAAGATTTACGGCGCACTTTTGCAGCGTGTCGGTGTTAAAATCATAAAAATAGCTGTTCTTCCCGACGGCAAAGAGCACGCGCCCCAGCGGCAGCGACAGAAATTTCACGCGGATGTCGCCGCTGATCTTTCCGGAAAGCCGCTCCCGCAGCGCATGGGTGGGGCAAAACACCTTGCCGTCAACGACGCTGTATACCACGCCGCTGCACGCCTCATGCGCGGCAACATCGCTGCCCACGCCGCAGTCAAAAGCCAGCACACCGGCATAGACGGCAAGTGCCGTCGGCGCGTCCTTTCCGGCAAGCGCCTTGGCGTGCACGACCGTGTGCTGCTTGATCTGCACGGCGGGATCGTCCGCTTCCGACGGCAGCGACGGCTGCAGAGTCGGCGTTTTGCGCCAAAAATGCACGCCGCTGCCGATAAGCACGACGGCAAGCACCGCCGCAGCACAGACAAACGCCGTCACGCGTCGCCGCGAAAGCGGCATCGGCGCTGCTTCCGCCTGCGGCAGGCGATCCAAAAACGACGGGGTCTCCTTTTCTCTCACCGCTTTCGCGGTTTTTACAAAACGACGGTAGTTCATTCCGTTTCCTCCCTCTCATGCAGCAGTTCCTTCAGGCGTCTGCGCGCCGCACGCACGCGGGTCTGGACGGTACCGATGGGCAGCTCCAAGCCCTCTGCCAGCTCGCGATAGCCATAGCCGTCGAGACAGTGCAAGCAAAACACAAGGCGCTCGTCCGGCGGCAGACTGCCGAGCAGCTCGTTGACAAGCAGCGCGTCATCATCTGCGGTGGGGACGTCCCACACGCCGCTGTCGTCCGCCGTCGGCTGTTCCCGCAGCCCGTCGCGCAGATGGTTTTTGCAGCGGTTGCGCGTCGCCGTCAGCAGCCACGCCCGCAGATGGCGCACCTTTTCGCCCTTTTCCCATGTGTTATAGAGCGCCAAAAACACCTCCTGGCAAATGTCCTCGGCGGCATCGCGGCTTTTCACAAAGCTGCACGCCGTATGATACACGGCGACACGGTGCGCGGTGTAGGCATGCTCCAGCGCCCGCAGATTTCCCATCGGTCTCCCCCCCTTGCATATATGTGACACATGAGCGCGTCGTTTTGTTTTCGGAAAACGGAAAAATTTGCAAAAAAAATTCCCGCAGAACTGCGGGAATTTTTTTTATGAAAACGTAACGGTCTTTGCCCACTTTGCAAATTGCGGCGCATATTGCGCGGCATCATCCTCTGCCGCGACAAACTGAACGAGCCAGAACGCATCGGCGGCCTTATAGACATAGGCATAATAGCAATAGGTCGTGTTCAGCTCGGCGTTGTCGGCGCTGTATTCAAACCACGTCAGCCCGTCCGCTGTCTTCACCGCGGCATCGCCAAGGCTGTTCGCATTGATCACAAGGTCAGCGTATTGCATGAGGTCGTTATTTTCCATACCGTCCATCAGCGTGAACGGCTCGCGCAGGGCAAACACCGCCGCCTTTGCCGAATCATAGGCGACCGTAAAGTTATCTGTATCCGTCTCGCGGAAGCTGTCCGTCAACGTGATCTGCATGCCCGCAGCGGAAAAGGTCTTTGCCTTTTCCGTTGCCGCCGCGCCCCCTTTGATGCAGATAAACCCGATGCCGACGCCGATGATGCATCCGGCAACGAGCGCGCCGATGAGGATCGGCAGCCCCTTGTGCTTGCCGCCTTTGCGATAGGCGGCGACTTCGGCGCTGTCGTTGCCGTCAAACCGAAAGGCGTTGCCGGCGGCAGGATCAAATTTGTTTTTGCCGGAAAGGCAAATGTCTTCGCTGCCGTCCGCCAGCTGATAGTATTCGCTGCAATAGCCCTTGCTCAGGCTGTCCGCGATCACGAACACCTTTGCCGCCTGTTCACCGACGGAAAAGGTCTTCTCCTCGCCGTTTTTGAGCTCACCGAGCCTGCGGCAGGAAACGCCGCCGATCTCGGTGTCCCCCACCGCGGGGTCTTCTATGTAGATCTTCATTTTTGCCAAACAGCCCACAAAGCTCTTGGCTCTTTTGATCGTCAGATTGCGCATACTGTTCCCTTTCCGCCCCGTCGGACATCACATCAGCCGCAGCTTTTTCGCAACGACCTGTCCGTCGACCTTGATATAGCTGTGCGCTTTTCCGTCAAATTCCGCTTCAAAAAGGTGACCGTCGACCTGCGCCTTCAGCGTGTGCGCATATTCGATCAGCGTCTCCACCTCGTCATATACGTTGCCGTCGACGATCAGCTCGTTGACGCGCTGCGCCCGACGATAGACAATGCTGTGCCCAAACGCCTCGGTCTGCAGCAAAACGCGCGCTCTCGCATTAGGATCCGCCATGCGCAGAATGCCGCCCGTCGCCTGCGGTGCCTCGCCTGTCGGCGCGGGCATTTCCTGCGAAACGGGCATTTCCGCCTGCGGCAGCTTTTTCAGCTTGAAATAGGCATGCACACCCATTGCAAGCGAAACGATCACCCAAGCGTGGAATATGATGTCGGTGATGCTGTCCAGCCCCGCGCCGCCGATCGCCAGCATGAGAACGGTGTCCACCGAAAACAGCGACAGCGCGGCGATCATCCAACCGACCCTGTTTTTGGAACAAAGCCAGCAGACAACATACACCGCAAGAATGATGAGCGCCAGCAGCGCGAAAACAGCAAAATACGGTTTGTCCAAAATTTGCAGCTCAGCGTATTCCGTGCCGTAGTCCGCGGGGAGCAGCCCGCAATACAGCATCCCCCAAATCACCAGCACATACGGCACATATGTCGAGAACAGGAAAAATGAATCGCTCCCCGCCGCCAACAGCAAAATGTTGATAACGGTGAAGCCCACCGCCAGCAGCAGATTCACCCGCGCGCTCTGATACCGCGTCCCCAGCTTCTGCCCCTCGGGCACGGCAATTTTTGTGTTCATGAACATCCTCCCAAAGCCTTGTTTTGCGGCGTCGCCACACTATCACCAGTATAACGGAACGCACGACAAAATGCAACAAAAAATGCGCTTATTTGCCCGCTGTATTCTTTTTCTTTTTGCAAAGGCGCACGATGAGCAGCACCGCAAACACGATCACGCCGATCAGCAGCCAATACGGCAATGCCGCGAGCATGAAGGAGCAAACGGCGGACAGCCCGCTACCGATGTCGGCAAGGTTTTCGCAAAAGGCGCTCCACGTCCTTGCCCACCAGCCCTGCTTTTCGGTCTCCGTTTCCTTTTCGACCTCGTTGACACAGACCGTAATGGTGGTGTAGTCAATGAGATCGTCCATCTTGTTGAGCTTGCCCTGATACGATTCCAGCTCGGCAATGACATCGGTCAGCTTTTCATACACCGTCAGTGTGTCCGCCACGCCGCCGGCGTCCTTGAGCAGCTTTTCCAGCGTCTCTTTCTCCAGCGTCAGCGCCTTGATGCGGCTTTGCGTGTCGATATACCGCTCGGTCACATCGTCCGTCCTGACCGCCTGCGACACGACATTGCTGTTCTTCGTGAGGAAATCGGAAAGGTCAGACGCCTTTGCCTGCGGCACACGCAGCTTGAGCGTTGCCGTGCGGTTGTCCGCCCTGCCATAGTGATTTCCCGCAATCTCGGAGCTTTCGACATATCCGCCCGCCTGCCCGACCGCCGTGCCGATGTCCGCGATCAAGCGGTCAAAGCTCTTGGTCTCCACCTTGAAATCGAGATATTTGATGATCTTGCGGTCAGCGACAGACGGCGCCGACGCCCCGTTTGCCGCTTCTTTGAGCGCTTCGTCTCCGTTCGCCGCGTCATAACTGGTATCCCCCAAGCGGGATTCCGCCTTGTTCGTCGTCACGCCGCATCCTGCAAACAGCGCCGCCATCAAAAACACCGCCAAAAAAACCGCCGCGATCGTTCCAAGCCTTTTCATGTTCTCTCCCATCCTTCCGTCTGATTTCTGCTTTCATTCTACCAAACGCAGCGATCCCTTGTCAATGAAGATGACAAAACTGTCATTTTCATGCCCCTGCAGCACTATAAAAAGCACAGCCTGCCGCAATACAATGTGGCAGGCTGTGCTTTTTTGCTTTTATGTATACGGACACGAACTGGTCACTTCAGTTTCAGAGACAGCGTCTTGGTGGTTTCAATTTCGTTATAATTACTGTCACTAACGCGTATTTTGAAATCCAGATTTTCTATATCCTTTACGCTGCTGATATCTGTATTTTTGGTAAATATAATAAATGGCGTCTTTGTTGTTTTCCCCGGCTCTAATTCTGTCGGCACTGCCGTTCCGCTTTGCGTTGTCACACCGTTCACCGAAACATCGCTCAGCGAAAGAATGATCTTCTGCTTTCCGACATTTTTAATGCGCAGTTGCAAATACGCCGTACCCTCAACGCCGCTGTATTCCGCGATGCCGATATAGCTTGCCTCTATTGTTGCATCTTTGTATATCGACCTTTCCTCTTCCTTTTTTGTTGTCTCACCGGTCTGCCCTTGCGTTGTGTCGGTTTCCCCTGTCTCCACGGCAGTACCCACAGTTGCAATGATCCCAATACACGCCGCCATGGTCACTGCCACAATGAGAAAAGCAACAAGACACCCCTTTTTCTTTCCTTTCTTTTCCTGCTCCATACTTAACACACCTTTCTTGATTTTTTGTGGCTACATTATAGCCCGTTTTCGGGCAATTGTCAAGAAAAGAATATGTCAATACAATAAATATGGTGGTAATATGATTATGTATACAAAACTATGGGAAACCCTGAAAGAAAACGGCATTTCTCAATACGCTCTTATAAAGCAGTACAAAATCAGCACCGGTCAATTGGATCGGCTGAGAAAAAACGAAAATGTCAGCACACATACGCTGGATATGCTTTGCAAGATCTTGCACTGTAGATTGGAAGATATTGCGGAATTTGTAGAAGAAGAGCCTTTGCCTTAGCGTTGATTGTAAAAAAGCCTCCAAGTCAAAACTTGGAGGCTTTTTGTTGTACAATGAAAAGCAGGACACAGAAGTGTCATACTTTTCTTCAGTTCAATAATATTTTGGACGGAAAATCATCCAAATAATCCACAATCCGCCGGTAAGGCAGATCATCAAAATATCAAGCAGAAGGGAATACTTCCTTCTCACACGGCCACCCGCTGACGCAGCCGCGGCTGCCGACGAAGAAGCGGAATTATTATTGTTAATAATGATCGGTTGTTCCTTTTCTTTGGTTTTCTGTTCATAATTTGCAGTAGGGCAGCCGCAATGAATGCACACAACCGCCTCATCGTTGATCTCTTTCCCACACTTAGAGCAAAACATAGTACATCCTCCTCGATATTAACCGATATTGGTTAATATTATTATATACCGTAATCGGTTAATATGTCAATAGGGGGATGTATTTTCTATGATTTCATATGATAGATTATGGCAAACGATGAAAGAAAAAGGCATCAGCCAATATGCCCTTATTAAAACCTTTAACGTCAGTCCCGCACAGATCACGCGACTTAAACGAAACGAGAGCGTCAGCACCCATACGATCGAAACCTTTTGCAAAATTCTTCAATGCGATGTGCAAGACATTATGCACTATATTGATGATGACAATACGTAACCCGAGCTGCAGATCACAGCTCGGGTTTGCTATTTACTCCTGACATTATGTATATGAATTCTTGGTCTTAATACGATTATAAAACATTTCCACCTCTGCCACCGGCAGCGGTCGGCTAGGGGCAGATCATTTTGCTTTTGTCGCAAACATGAAGCGCTCGCTTGCCGCTCGCATGAAGCAAAGCGCACCCTTTTTCCGGATACAAATTCCATTTTTCATGGGACGAAGTCCCGCTTCATTTTTCATGCACCGCAAGGTGCGCTTCATTGAAAAAGGCACTTGCATATGCAAGTGCCTTTTTCTGGCTCCCCCTGTTGGGCTCGAACCAACGACCCTGCGGTTAACAGCCGCATGCTCTACCGACTGAGCTAAGGAGGAATGTTTCTACCGCCCAGTATTAGTGGGCGGTAACTTGTGTCGGCGTCGACTTATCTTCCCGGGAGGCTGCCCTCCGAGTATTGTCAGCACGAATGAGCTTAACTACCGTGTTCGGAATGGGAACGGGTGGACCCTCATCGTCATAGACACCGACTATAGAGCGATTTTTGTATGACCGCTCTCTCAAGTGCTCAGCTATAATACAACATTCCCCGACAATTGTCAAGGTTTTTTTCAAAGTTTTTTAAAAAATCTTAATTTTTTTTAAAGACCCCTGTTATCTCGCCGATATAGGCGCGGTGGTAGTCGCCGTTGCTGTAGTTATCCTCTATTTCGGGCGCAATAAACTTCGACGGATCCATGTCGGCAAAGGCTGTCTTCCTGCAGGCTATAATCAGCTTTGCCTCCTCGAAAGCCACGCTTTCGCCCGTCTCAAAAGCGGTAAGCCCGCATTCCTCGGCCTTGTCGAAATCGCGTCCGCTCTTGGAGCCGCAGAATGAGAGCGCCCTTCTGTATTCGCTGCCGAAAAACGAGAGCGTAAAATTATCGTACTTTTCCATAAATTCATAGGTGTATCGCTGCGGGCGCACGAAAACAGTCACCACATCCTTGCCCCACAGCTCGCCCAGCATACCCCAGCTTACGGTCATGGTGTTATAGTTGCCCTTCTCACCGGCGGTGAGCAGCGCCCAGTCATCTCTGATAAGGTGAACAAAGCTGTCGTTGACATCGCAGATGTCGATTTTTTCGAATTTCATGGCAAATCCCCTTTTCTCGCTTGATTCTTCTCGGTAATTGACCCGTGTTTATAAATATGTTATACTTATGTGCAAATACAAATAATAAAAATTCATTATCACAAATTATACAAACGGCTGCTCCGTTAAAATCTACGGCTTTCGCGCTTATTTATATTATATGCCGTTTTACGCTCAATGCAAGATTTTTCTTCGCGGCGGCCGAATAGGAGAGAAAGGATTGATGTTATGCCGGAGCAAAACATACCGGAGATCAAGGGGAGTCTCAGAGACTTCATGCTCAAGGTTCCCGAGCCGATTTATCGCTGCAGCGGAATCAAAATACTCGGCAGAAGGATAAAGTCCGTGCTTTTTTCGACCGACGCGAGCATTATCAGAAACACTAACGCAGACGCTGTTATCGCAGTCTATCCGTTCACCCCGCAGCCCGTAATAACCCAGGCCGTTATGGTGGCGGCGGATGTGCCGGTCTTTGTCGGAGTCGGCGGCGGACTGACACAGGGGCACAGAGTCGTCAACCTCGCCTTGCACGCGGAGTTTCAGGGCGCGATAGGCGTTGTCGTCAACGCGCCGACAAGAAACGAGACGATAAGAGATCTGCACGCAACGATAGACGTGCCGATAGTTATCACCGTACTCAACGAGGACGAGGACATACAGGGGCGCATCGACTCGGGCGTCAGCATTTTGAACGTATCCGCAGCCGGCAGAACGCCGCAGGTCGTGCGCAGCATCAGAGAGCGTTTCCCCGATGTTCCGATAATCGCAACCGGCGGCCCGACAGACGAGAGCATCCTCGCAACCGTCGAGGCCGGAGCCAACGCCATAACTTGGACGCCGCCGTCAAACGGCGAGGTGTTCAAAGACATTATGGACAAGTACCGTCGCGGCGAACCGCACCCGGACTTTTAAACGAACCCCGCTCCGAAAAATCGGGGCGGG
>URNF01000055.1 GCA_900549155.1 uncultured Oscillospiraceae bacterium
GCCCGCCGCTTCCTCTTTTATTTCAGTTCCACGATCGTCACGCCGGTCTCGCCCTCGCCATAGGTGCCGAGGCGGAAGCCCGCCACCTGCGGATGCCGCCGCAGGTGCTGCTGCACCCCGGTGCGCAAAGCGCCCGTGCCCTTGCCGTGGATGAGCGTGACCCGCTCCAGGCCCGCCATCACGGCGTTGTCCAGGAAGCGGTCGATCTCCAAGATCGCTTCTTCCACCGTCATGCCGCGCAGATCCAGCTCCGTCCCCGCGCTGCGCTCCATGCGCGCGGTGAGCGTGCCGCCGCTTTTCGCCTTTTTCGGCGTCGGCGGCGCTTTTTTCTCCTGCAAACGGAGATTTTTCACAGGCGTGCGCGTGCGGATGACGCCGATCTGCACCTCGGCGGTGTCGCCGACGATCTTTAAGACCGTCGCGGGCTTGTCAATGTCGGCAAGTACCACCGCATCCCCCGCTTTCAGCGGGCGGGGCAGGCGATAGCCGCCGTCCTGCTGCCGCTCCACAACGGGGTCCAGCTCCTTTTCCATCCGTTTCAGATGCGCGCGCAGCGCACTGCCGTCGGCATCGGTGGCTTTTTCCTTTTTGCGGCGCAGCGTCTGCATCTCCGAAAGCAGCGCCTCGGCTTCGCCGCGCGCCTTTTCGACCAGCGCGCGCGCCGTCTCTTTCGCATCTTCAAGGGCGTGCAGCCGCTCCTTTTCAAGCGCCCGCAGCCGTTTTTGCGTCTCGCTTGCCGTTTCCTCGGCGCGTGCCGCCGCCGCTTTCGCGTCGGACAGCTGCCGCTCCAGCGCGAGTCGACGCGACTCCAGCTCCGTCACCACGTCCTCAAGGCGGCGATCGTCGCCCGAAATGAGCGACCGCGCCCGTTCCACCACGGCGGCGGGCATGCCGAGCTTTTCCGAGATCGCAAACGCGTTGGAGCGCCCCGGCGTGCCGATGAGCAGGCGATAGGTCGGGCGCAGCGTCGCCACGTCAAATTCGCAGCTGCCGTTTTCCACGCCCGCCGTCTCAATGGCATAGGCCTTCAGCTCGGCATAGTGCGTCGTCGCCATGACACGGCAGCCGAGGGCACGCAGCCGCTCGATAATCGCCACCGCCAGCGCCGCGCCCTCAACGGGATCGGTGCCCGCACCGACCTCGTCCATCAGCACGAGCGAGCGGCTGTCCGCCTGTTTCAAAATGCCGATGAGGTTCGTCATGTGCGCCGAAAACGTGGACAGCGACTGTTCGATCGACTGCTCATCGCCGATGTCGACAAGCAGCTTGTCAAAAAGAGCGATGTTGCTGCCATCCCGCACCGGCGGAAGCAGACCGCACATCGTCATGACCGTCAAAAGCCCCACCGTTTTGAGCGCGACCGTTTTGCCGCCGGTGTTCGGGCCGGTGATGACGAGCGTGTCGAAGTCGCCGCCGAGCTCGATGTCGATCGGCACGACCCTTTCGGGGTCGATGAGCGGATGGCGCGCGCCGTGCAGGCACAGATGTCCGTCGTTCGACACGGTCGGGCGCAGCGCTTTCATTTTATAGGCAAGGCGCGCCTTTGCGAAGATCACGTTCAGTTCCACAAGCAGCGCATAGTCGGCAAGGATGCTCTCCGCAAAATTGCCGACCTCCGCCGACAGCGCAAACAGGATGCGCTCGATCTCCGCCGCCTCGCGGGACTCCAAAAGCCGCAGCTCGTTGTTGGTCTCCACCACGGACAGCGGCTCGATGAACACCGTCGCGCCCGACGCGGAGGTGTCGTGCACCAGACCTGCCACCTCGCTGCGGTGCTCCACCTTGACGGGAATGACATAGCGCCCGTCGCGGGTGGTGACGATCGGCTCCTGCAGCAGCTTCTGCGTCGTCGGGGAATGCAGCATTTTGTCCAGCTGCTGACGGATCTTTCCCGCCGCCGCGCGCATTTTGCGGCGGATGTCGAAAAGCGTGTCCGACGCATCGTCCGCCACCGTTTCCTCGTCGGGCAGCGCCGCGATCAATTTTTCTTCTAAGTACTTATTCGGCGACAGCGCCGAAAAGCGGTCGTCAAGCACCGTTTCCACGCCCTCGCAGTGCCGCCGCCAATCGGCGACCGCGCGCACCGTGCGCAGCAGCGCCGCAACGCCCAAAAGCTCATGCGGCGACAAGCATGCGCCGCTTTCGGCGCGTTTTAAGGCATCGTCCGTGTTTTTCAGCGTCCCGAACGACGGCGCGCCGAACCCCTCCATCAGGCGGCAGGCAGCGTCCGTTTCGTCCAAAAGACGGTTCACTTCGTCGATATACGGCGTCGGGCGCAGGCTGCGCGCCGCTGCCGCCGCGTCCTCACCCGCCGTTTCGGCGGCAAGACGCTCCAAAATTTTCGGCAATTCCAGCACCTGCAGATGATGATTCACGGCGCTGTCCCTCCCAATTCATGATAAAAGTCCAGGGTCTTGAAGCTGCGCTGCAGCTGCGCTTTCAAAAACTGCTCGGCAGCTGCGGCAAACGCCGCCGCAGTCTCTTTCGGCAGCGCAAACGAAAAAAGCCGCGCAAGATCGCAGGAAACCACGTGCCGCACCGCGGCAACCGCTCCCGCGGGCAGCGGCAGCAATGCGCCGTCGCGGCGACAATCCGCGCAGAAAATTCTTCCGTCCACGGCGGAAAAGCCCATGTTTCCGTCGGTTTTTCCGCATCTCGCGCAGGCGGCGACATCGGGCATATAGCCCGCCAGCGACAAAAGCCGCCATTCCGCCGTTGCCTTGAGCAGCAGCGGGTCGCGCGCGCCCGTTCCCAACAGGTGCAGCGCGTTGAGCAGCAGCCGCAGCGCTTCCTCCTGCGGCTCGTCGGCGGCGCAAAGCGCCGTCGCCAGCTCACAAAAATACTGCGCCAGCGCCGTTTTTTCAATGTCGCTGCGCAGTTCAAAAAACACCTCGATCGGCTGTGCATCCTCTACTATGTACATATCCCGCCCGGGGATGAACCGAAAGCGGGAATAGCATAAAAGCTGGGTGGCGGCGCCGTTTTTGCTTTTGATGCGCCGTGCGCCGCGCGCGGCGGCGCGCAAAAGCCCGCGGTCGCGGGTGAGGACGGTGACAAACCGATCCGCTTCCCCCACGCCGTTAAATGCCCGTACCACCAGTCCGTCGGTGATGATCGGCGGCTGCTCGCGTTTTGTCGTGCCCATGCTCCGTGACAGCGCCCCTTTCCACCGCATTTTTCACGGCGGGCAGGTCAATGCCGCGATAACGCAGATAATCCGCGACCTGTCCGCTGGTTCTGAATGTCTCCCACAGCTCGTCCTCTTCCATCAAAAGCCCTCCGTTTCATTTCTAGTATGAAACGGCAGAGAACGGTCATGCATGGTTATTTTTCCCGCGTGTATCCAAAATTTTGCAGCTGTCCCGCGCGGTTGCGCCAGTCCTCGCGCACCTTGACCCAGCACTGCAGATTGACCCGCACGCCGAGCATTTCCTCAAGATCCTTTCGCGCCGCCGTGCCGATCTTTTGCAGCATCGCGCCGCGCTTGCCGATGACGATGCCCTTGTGGCTTTCCCGCTCGCAATAGATCGTCGCCTCGGCATCCACGATCGGATCGCCCGCCGTCGTTTCCCGCTCGTGCCAGCTTTCGATCACCACGGCGATGCCGTGCGGCACCTCGTGCTGCAGCGACAAAAGCAGTTTTTCGCGGATGAGCTCCGCCGCGATCACCCGCTCCGGCTGATCGGTCAGCGCGTCGTCGGGGAAAAAGTGCGGGCTTTCAAAGGCATAGCCCTTGAGCGCTTCAAGCAGCGCGTCGATGCCCTCGCCCGTTAAAGCCGACAGCGGCAGAATTTCCGCAAAATCGTGCGCCTTCTGCCACATGTCGATGACGGAGAGCAGCGCCGCCTTGTCTTTCAGTGTGTCGATCTTGTTGATGACCAGGACCGTCGGCGTTTCGTCGCGCTTTAAGCGCTTCAAAAGCGACTTTTCTGCGTCGGTGATCTCTTTTTCCGGCTCGGTCACAAACACACAGGCATCCACGCCGGACATCGCCTCGCGGATGGATCTGTGCATATATTCATCGAGCTTGTTATGGCTGCGGTGCTGTCCCGGTGTGTCGGTGAACACCAGCTGCATGTTGCCCTCGGTGTGCACCCCCATGATGCGAGTGCGGGTGGTCTGCGGCTTGTCCGACACAATGGCGATCTTGCTGCCGACGATGGCGTTGAGCAGCGAGGATTTTCCCACATTCGGCTTGCCGACAATGGCGATAAAACACGAGGTCGTCTTTTCCGTCACGGCATTTCCTCCGCGCTGTAGGCAAAGTTGCGGGGCAATCCCAGCGAGGTCATGACCTTTTCTTCCTTTTCCCGCATATGTACCGCCTCGATGCCGCCCTGCACATGGTCATAGCCGAGGAGGTGCAGCATGGAATGTACGGTCAGATAGCCGATCTCCCGCTGCAGGCTGTGCCCGAACTGCTCCGCCTGCTCGGCAGCGCGCTGCGCGGAAATGACGATGTCGCCCAGCATGCACGCCCCCGTGGCGGGGTTTTTGTCATAGACGCCGTTTTCGCCCAGCGGAAACGACAGCACGTCCGTCACAAGGTCGATGTGCCGCTGCTCGTTGTTGATCTTGCGGATTTGCTCGTTGTCGACGATGGAGATGTCCACCTCGGCATCCTCCGCAAAGCCCTCAAGCTCCAAAACGGCATGGCAGCAGCGCCGCATCAAAAGCCGCATGCCCGTCGGGATGCGGAATGTTTTCTGCTTATTCTCGATGTGTACCTTTACCTTTTCCATTTGTCTTCTTTCCCCCGTTTCCCGCGTGCGGGCGTTCTGCCTGCTTACGCGACTTGTTGTCATATTTTTCATACGCGGCGATGATGCGCTGCACCAATTCATGCCGCACAACGTCCTTTTCCGTGAACCGACAGATCGCCACGTCCTCGACGCCGTCCAAGACCCGCATGGCTTCCTTCAGTCCGCTGCGCTTGCCGTCGGGCAGGTCGATCTGCGTGATGTCGCCGGTCACGACCATGCGTGAGCGAAAGCCGAGACGCGTCAGAAACATCTTCATCTGCTCAGGCGTGGTGTTCTGCGCCTCGTCCAGGATGATGAAGCTGTCGTCCAGCGTTCTGCCGCGCATATAGGCAAGCGGTGCAATCTCGATGTCCCCGCGCTCGATATATTTCTGATATGCCTCGCTGCCGAGCATGTCGAACAGCGCGTCATACAGCGGTCGCAGATAGGGGTCGATCTTTGCCTGCAGGTCGCCCGGCAAAAAGCCCAGCTTTTCTCCCGCTTCAACGGCGGGGCGGGTGAGGATGATGCGCGACACGGTCTTGTTGCGGAAAGCAGCGACCGCCATCGCGACCGCAAGATAGGTCTTGCCCGTTCCCGCGGGACCGACGCCCAGCACCACCGTGTTTGCGGCGATAGCGTCGGTATAGCGCTTCTGCCCCAGCGTTTTCGCCTTGATGGGCTTGCCTTTTGCGGTGACGCAAAGATTGCCCGCCGCCAGCTGCGGCAGCGCGTCGTCCGCGTCCTCGTCCACCAGCGACAGCACATAGCGCACGTTGCGCGCGTCGGGCTGCTCGCCGCGGCGGATGAGCTGCAAAAGTCCCTCGGCGGCACGCGCCGCCTTCGCGACCGCCGCCGCGTCTCCGGTGATCTTCATTTCGTCTCCGCGGTTGATGATGGAAACGCCGCAGTGCTGCTCGATGAGACGCATGTTGCTGTCCACGCTGCCGAACAGATCCATCGCCTGTTCCATTTGTTCAATTCGGATGGTTTGTTCTGCCATGGTACAGCCCCTTTCACTCCGTTATAGTATACCACACATTCTCTTACAATGCAACTCCCCGCACAAGGTTCCACTCATAAAAGAACCAATTTATCGGCGCAGGCATTTCGCCCGCAAGCGCTTTGCGGCAGTTCTCAAGGAAAAGTGTCCACCGCTTTTTGTAAAATCCGGAGAAAAGCCCCGCCCACTGCCGATTGGCATAGTCGTGCAGGCTGCCCTCCTCCGACATGATATAGGTGCCGAACGTGGTGATGAGCGATTTGGCGTTCATCAGATATGTCCGCTTTGCGAAATCGTCGCCGCCCGCAGCGCGCGCCTTACACATGTCGAGATAGCGCGAAAGGCAATAATAGCGGTTTTCTCCCGTCGTCGCTTCCATTTTGTCGATGAGCGACAAAAAAACGCTTGCCGCTTTGTCAAACGCCGCCGCATCCTTTGCCCCAAAGGCGTCCGACAGCTGTGCATAGACGGCGAGGGCTTCATTCGACAGCACCTGCTGCCGCACCGAAACAAGGTCATAGCGATAGCCCGCACTTTTTGACAGCGCCGCCTCGTCCGTTTCCAAAAGCCGCAGCGCGTCGCAAAGCGCAGCGGCGGGATAGCCGATCTCCGCGTTGCCCCAGGCGGAAGCAGTCTTCAGCCCGAACGCGGGGCGCGCGTTCACGATGCACTCCGGTGCGCCCTGCCCCAGCACGTTGTGCTCCGCCTTATACACCGTGTCGAGCAGGATGTCCCACGCCTTGTTTGCGGCGGCGCTCTCCTTGCCGTAGCGCCTGGCGGCATAGGCATGCACCCAGTCGTTCAGATCGACGGGCACGGCGGGGGCGTCGGCATTTTCCTGCCACACACTTTCAAAAAGGAAGTCATACAAAACGGGATTATTCTCGCTCGCCTCACAGGTCATGCCGATGCCCGCAAAATGCGTGCAGGTGTTCAGCACCTGCGGGATGGCACGCGCCATGTTGTCGAGGTGCCCGTGCAGCCCCAGCCTGCCGCCGAAGTTGTTGAGCATGCAATAGACCCACGGTGTGCCGTCAAATTCCGGCGCATAGCCGTGGTTGGGGTTGTCCGCCCTGCCGTCGCTGAAATTGGGCGATTTCTCGGCATAGAGATCGAGAATGAGCGCATGCTCCCGCCCGTGCGGCACGTCGCCGAGTCCCAAAAGCAGCTCCGAGGTCGGGTTTGCCTGCCACGACTGAATGATCCACACGGCGTCCTTTTGCGCTTTCTGCATTTCCGAAAGCACCGTTTTGGCGATGACGCGCGGCGACATGCCGCCCGTGATGCCTCCCTCGTGGAACGGATCGGTCGCAAAATACTGCGCGTCCCCCAGCACCTCGCGCTGCACGCGATAGAAAAGCGCGGCATAGCGCGCAAAGCACGCGCTGTCGGTTTTCAGCATCGCGGGACGCTGCAGCCCGCACCAGGTGCCCTGCGGGATCACCTCGGCGGTCGGATCGTATTTTTGTATGTCGGTCGGGACCATGCCGCTGTAGCCCTGCAGCACCCGCCGCATGGAAAGGCGCTGCATGATGCGCCCGTTTTTGCGTGCAAGCGCCGTCCGTTCAGAAAACCAGCTGTCGTGCAGCGGACCGCCGATGCCGAACATGTTTGCCATGAAAAACCACGCGAAATAGGCAGGCCCCGGCAAAAACGCCTTTGCCGCGTCATCGGAATAGCCGAGCTCCGTCAAAAACCGTCGCCAGACCTCCTCGCCCGCCGTCGTGTCCAAAACGGTGTTCACACCGTTCAGCGCCAGAAAATCCAGCTCGTCGCGCCATTCCTTTTCGCCGAAAAACGCGTTTGTATAGGAAAGCGTGCAGAAGTTATAGGCATAGCGCACCCTTGCCTTTGTCTCGCGATAGACAGGCTTTGCGGGGAGGATCGGCTCTTTCGGCAGGTGCACCTGATCGCCCACCTGCGACAGATGCACATGGCAGCAATATTTGAGATAATGGTTGAGCCCCATGGCAAGCGAAACGCCGTTGTTGCCGCAGATCTCCACCTTTCCGCCGTTTTCGGCGACCGAAAACCAATCGTATTTTCTTTCCTCGCCGAGGACGAACCGAAACCACGAAACATACTGCTCACCGAGCCGCCGCGCGACAATGCCCGCGACCTCGTCGCGTGTTTCCTTTTGTGTCACGGGCGCGGCATATGCCGTGTCCGCAAAGGCGGGAATGTCGATCGGCGGGCGCGGGATGCGTGCTGTCCCGCTCGGTCTGCCCATGAAGGTGACCTTTTCAAAAGCCGCCTCGGGCGAAGCGGAATGGTATTCGAAAAAGACGCGGATGACGCGCGCCTCTTTCCCGCCGAGGGCATAGATGTCGCCGTTTTCGCCGCACGGGCTTTCATCGTCCTTCACGGCGGCAAGCGAAAAGTCCCGCCCGTTCATGCTCGTATACAGGGAATACTGCGAAAAGCCCTCGCGGCTTGTGAACACCGACACGGTGTCAAGAAAATAATTTTCCGCAAGCGGAATGTCGAAAGCGCGCGGGTAAAGGTTTTCACGGTTCAACTCCCCGCTCGCAAAAACGGTGATGTCGTCCACCGTGCCTGCGGTGAAAAGATACAGCCCCGATGCCGTGATGGGCGTGGAAAGGGCCGCGCAAAGTGCGCCGCTTTCGTCCGGCGCGAACGTGCCGACGAAAATGAGCGTGTCGGTCACGGCGTTTTGCGCATACCGCACCTCGACGGGGCAGGACGCCCGCGCGCAAAGCCGCTTTATGCTGCGGTTGCCGCCGAAGTCCAGCGACACGCCGCCCGCGATCGCCTTTTTCACGAAATCCACCGTTTTTTCCATGTTGACATCCCCTATCCTTCCGTATACGGAAAGTATAGCAAAAAGTTTTTGGCTTGTCACCCCGATTATCCGCTTTTTTTATGGATTTGGGGCTGTTATGTCCAAAAGCTTTTCGACGGCGATGTTTTCCTCACAGCGCAGCGTCACCGTCAGCGTGCAGCCGTTTTCCGCGTCTGCCGTGCGCGCCGTCTGCTCAATGACCGTCACCCCCGTCGCAGCGAGCGCGTCGATCTTTTTTGCCATACGTTCCTCGGCAGCAAGCAGCGCCGCGTCGGGCGAAAAGTGCACCGCCGTTTTCCCGAGCGGCGTATAGCAGCGCTCCACAATGCCGATCGGCAGGGTGATGCCGTTTCTCTGCGGCTGGCGGGCATATTCCGCGACGGCATATGTCCCGGAAAGCGCACTGCTGCCGAAAAGCGGCATTTCCCATCTGAGAAACCGCAAAGAGGGACGATAGATCACGCTGCCGCAGGGCAGCAGCTGCTCCTCGGTCTCCGGCACGGTGACCGTCAGCGTGCGGAACGTCTCCGCCGTCACCTCGCCCGCCGCACGAAACAGGCGCACGTTCCCCGACGCGCTCTCCACCGCCCCGCTCACCAGCAGCGTACCCGCCGTGACACCGTCCCCGACGGCGACAGTCGCCTGTCCGCTGTAGACTCGCAGCGAAAGGATCCTGCCGTCGCACGCGGCGACAAGGTTGGACGCGGGCGCGGAAAAATCCTGTATCGTCGGCTGACGGTCGCGCTCCTTCACCGCCACCCGAGCCACACAGCCGTGGGGATTGACGGAAAGATAGACAAGCTCGGGCAGCCCCGACAGCGCCTGCATGCGCAGATTTTCCATATCCACGTCGCCGATGCGACAGCCGGGATACACGCCGAGTGCCGCAACCGTTTCGAGGATTTTTTCATCGGACAGCGTGACATTTCCCTCGGGCTGCACGATCCACACAAAGCGGGACAAAAGCACCAGCAGCGCCGCTGCAAGCACCAGTCCCACGGGCAGCCCCGCGCGGCGGCGATAGGGAAAAAGGCGGAAATATAGCCCGCTTTTTTTCACCACGCGCAGGCGCATGCATGCGCGTTTTGCGACAGGGCGCAGCGCGCGGTACTGCCTTGCGGGGCAATAGCCGTAAAACCGCTCCCCGACCCTTTTTGTGTCGGAAACGCGGATGCCGCACGCCGTCGCGTCGCTCAAAAAATCTGCGGGAAACCCGCCCTCACCGCAAAAGCGGACATAGCCGACAAAAAAACGCCAAAGCCGCAGCCATCCCACAAGCCGTCCCCCTATTCCTCAAATCCGAGCGTCACCATTCTGCCGCTGATCGTCGCCGTGCCGCCCGCAAAGCAGGTCACCCGCAGATCCTCTCCCGCAAAGCGCACGACCCCCTCGACCGTGTCGAGACGGATGCAGTCGGCATCATAGCACAGCACCCGCCGACACCCTTCGACCACCGCCTCGCGGTTGCCGGAAAGCTCCATCGTGAGCGCGGGGCGCAGCGTGCCGGTCGGCATTTCGAGCGCCCTTTCGATGCGTCGGGACAGTTTTGCCATATCATCATCCCCTTTCTTTCAGCATATGCTTAGAGCGGAAACCATATGCGCGGGGGTGGCGAGACATGTTCATACACACGGTGACGGCGCGGCGGCTGCGCCTTTTTGCGGCGGCGGGCGGGCTTGTTCTTTGCGGTGCCGCCGTCTTTCTTTATCCCGCCGCTGCGGCGGCGGGTGCGTCGCGCGGCATGTCGCTGTGCACCACCGTCATCATCCCGTCGCTTCTGCCGTTTTTGGTGCTGTGCGGCACGTTTCTGCACAGCGCACTGTGCGGCGCGGCGGGACGGGTGCTGCGCCTGCCGACGGCGTTTCTTTTGCGCCTGCCCGGCTGCTGCGGTGCGCCGATCCTTTTGTCCCTCATCGGAGGCTTTCCCGCGGGCGCGGCGGCGATCGCCGCTTTGCTGCAGCGGCGGGAGATCGGCGAAAGGGACGGGGAGCGGATGCTGCATTTCTGCGTGTGCGCCGGTCCCGCTTTCACGGTGGGGGCTGTCGGGATCGGCATGCTCGGGAGCGCTGCGCGCGGGTGGCTGCTGCTTGCCGCGCAGTGGGGCAGTGCGCTGCTCATCGCCCTTTTTGAAGCGCGTTTTGCAAAAAAGCCCGCAAAAAAACCGTCGGCAAATGCCGACACGCCGCTGCCGTTTTCCGCCGCCTTTGCCGCCGCCGTGAACAGCGCCTGTCTGTCGCTTTTGTATATGTGCGGGTTTGTGGTGCTGTTTTCGGTGCTTTTGTCACTCCTTGACGGCAGCGGGCTTGCCGCACGGCTGTATGCCCTGTCGCCCTATGCCGCCTCGCTGACGGCGGGCGTTTTAGAGGTGTCGTCCGGCTGCCTTGCCGCCTGCGCCGACACGCCCGTGTCCTATTTTCTTTTGGGGTTTCTTCTCGGCTTTGCGGGACTTTCCGTGCAGTGTCAGATACGGGCGCTTTTGCGGGAGCATCCTGCCGTCTGCCGTCGTCTTTTCACCTATCGCCTGCTGCAGGGAACGCTCGCGGGGCTGCTCACCGTGCTGCTCTTTTCGGTCGTGCCGCTGCCCGCTGCCGCGATCGCTGCCGACACCGCGCGTGTGCAGTGGTTCACCGTCTCACCCTATGCATCCCTCGCCATGCTCGCCATGTGCATGACCGCTTATTTTTCGGTCGGGATTGACAAAAGTCGATAAAAACCGTATACTGTATGGGATGTGAAAAGAGGTGTGTGCCGTGAAAAGGCGGTTATACGGGAATGAGATCCCGCCCTGCTGTGAATATTGCGCCAACGCCCGCCGCGGCGTTGAGGGGCGTTCCATGCTGTGTATGCGGCACGGCGTCGTCCCGCCGTATCACCATTGCCGCCGTTTTCGGTATGATCCCTTAAAGCGCGTGCCGGTGCGACAGGCGGCGCCCGCCGGATTTTCGGAAGAGGATTTCCGTTTGTGACAAAAAAATCTTGACAAACGATGGGCGTTAGTGGTACAATACGACTTGCGCCGATATGCGGCTTTAGCTCATCTGGTAGAGCGCCACCTTGCCAAGGTGGAGGTAGCGAGTTCGAGCCT
>URNF01000056.1 GCA_900549155.1 uncultured Oscillospiraceae bacterium
GGTGCACAGCAGCGACACCGCGAGGATCGAGGCGTACAGCGCCACATAGCGGTACAGCGCCGACATGGCAAAGTCATGCTGGATGAGCCGCTCGATCTCGCCGATGATCAGCGGAGAAGCGATGTCATAGGCCACGGAGCAGAGCATCACCAGCAGCACGAAGGCGAAGCGCCCTGCATAGGGCCTTGCATAGACGAGCAGCCGCCGCACGATCTCGCTGTCCTTCATATTGCGGTCGAAGCCGATGGCTTCCTTCTTGTCCTTGATGGAGAGGTCGAGCGGATAGGCAAAGTCAAATTTGTCCGACGGCTGCTCACACAGCTGCACCACGGCGCGCGCCAGTTCCTCGCCGCCCTTGCCGCCGTCCGCCCAAACGGTGGACAGCACGGTCTGCACGCCGAGTGCATTGCACTTTTCCATGATGCACGCGATCTCCGCGTCGGTGTCTGTCGGGAAACGGTTGACCGCCACCACACACGGCAGATGATAGACATTTTTCATGTTTGCAACATGGCGCAAAAGGTTCGGAATGCCTCTTTCCAGCGCCGCCGTGTCCTCGACGGCAAGGCTGTCCTTCGGCAGCCCGCCGTGCATTTTGAGCGCCCGCACCGTCGCCACAACGACGACGGCGTTCGGATGCAGCCCCGCCGTGCGGCATTTGATGTCTAAGAATTTTTCCGCACCGAGATCTGCACCGAAGCCCGCCTCGGTCACGGTATAGTCGCCCATCTTCAGCGCTATGCGCGTCGCCATGACGGAATTGCAGCCGTGGGCGATGTTCGCGAACGGCCCGCCGTGCACAAAGGCGGGCGTGCCCTCTAAGGTCTGCACCAAATTCGGCTTCAGCGCATCCTTCAAAAGCGCCGCCATCGCGCCTGCCGCTTTGAGCTGCGCACAGGTGACGGGCGCACCGTCAAAGGTGTAGCCGACGATGATGCGGGAAAGGCGCGCCTTGAGATCGGCAAGCGAGGTCGCAAGACAGAGGATCGCCATGACCTCGCTGGCAACGGTGATGTCAAAGCCGTCCTCGCGCGGCATGCCGTTTGCTTTGCCGCCCAGTCCGTCCACGATGTTGCGCAGCTGGCGGTCGTTCATGTCCACACAGCGTTTCCAGGTGATGCGGCGCGGATCGATGCCGAGCGCGTTGCCCTGATGGATATGGTTATCCAGCATCGCCGCCAAAAGGTTGTTGGCAGCGCCGATGGCGTGAAAATCGCCCGTGAAATGCAGATTGATGTCTTCCATCGGCACGACCTGGGCATAGCCGCCGCCGGCAGCGCCGCCCTTGATGCCGAAAACGGGGCCAAGCGACGGCTCGCGCAGGGCGACGGTGACATCCTTGCCGATGCGCCGCAGCCCGTCCGCCAGTCCGATGGTGGTGGTGGTTTTGCCCTCGCCCGCCGGTGTCGGCGTGATGGCGGTGACAAGGATGAGCTTGCCTTCCTTACGGTCGCTGTCCTGCAACAGGGCAGGATCGACCTTTGCTTTATATTTGCCGTATGGCTCTATGTACCGTTCGTCCACATGGGCTGCCGCGGCGATCTCGCCGATCGGCAAAAGCCGCGCCTTGCGGGCAATTTCAATATCTGTCAACGCGCTCCCTCACTTCTTACTCTTATAATACAGCCGACAGTGGCAATACCCCTCAAAATTCGGATCGGCGATCTGCTCGCGGAACTCCTTGCACATACACTTGTTTTCGGGCGTGCGCGCAAGGCGGCAGGGGCAGTAGCCGCCCGTGCGGCGCAGCCCCTCCTTCACCGCTTCCACGATCTCGCGATCCTCGTTCAGCTTCACGGTCATACGGCATCCCTCACTTGTCGAGCAGCGCCAGAATGTCCTCTTTCGGCATCGCGCCGACGGCAGAGGCGGTAATTTCTCCGTTTTTGAACACCAAAAGCGTCGGAATGCTCATGATGTTGAACATCTGCGCCAGCTCCGGCTCCTCGTCCACATTCACCTTGCCGACGAAAATGTCGTCCCGCTCCTCAGCGATCTCATCCACCAGCGGCGACACCATGCGGCAGGGGCCGCACCAGCTTGCCCAAAAATCCAGCAAAACGGGTTTTGCGGCGTTTTTCACCTGCTTATCGAATGTCTCTCTTGATACCTGCATCACTGCCATAGCTTTCACAACTCCTTTGTGTCAGTGTTCCCTATAAGTATAGCACTATGCACGGCGGATTGCAACTTGACTTTTGCGGGGAAAATCGGTATCCTATGAGTATGTGAGAGGGGTGCTTGCCTGTGAAAAAAGAAAAGCCCGCGCGCGAAAAGCGCGTTGTCTGGAAAGAGCTGCAGGAACAGATCCGAGAGCACAAGGTGACCTTCGCCGTGTATCTCATCCTGCGCGGCATCGTCATTGCCGCCATGCTGCTGTCGCTTGTGCGGCGGGACTATGAAAATCTGTTCTATTGCACATTGTCACTTATTTTGTTTTTGGCGCCCGCTTTCGTGGAACGCAACCTCGGCATCCGCCTGCCGTCCACGATGGAGGTCATCATTCTTTTGTTCATTTTCGCGGCGGAAATTCTCGGCGAAATGAGCAGCTTTTATGTCAAATATGCCTTTTGGGACACCATGCTGCACACCTTGAACGGCTTTCTCTGTGCCGCCGTCGGGTTCTCGCTCGTGGACATCCTCAACCGCAACCAAAAGGTGCGCTTCAATCTGTCGCCGCTGTTTCTTGCCATCGTCGCTTTCTGCTTTTCCATGACCGTCGGCGTTTTGTGGGAATTTTTCGAATGCGGCGCGGATCTGCTTTTGCACACCGATATGCAAAAGGACACCGTCCTGCACAGCATTTCCAGCGTGGCGCTCGACCCCACCAAAAGCAACACGCCCGTGCACATCAATGACATCACCTCTGTGACGGTGAATGGCGCGGCGCTGCCGGTGGATGGCTATCTCGACATCGGACTGTATGATACCATGAAGGATCTGTTCGTCAACTTCATCGGCGCGGTGGTGTTCAGCGTGATCGGCTTTTTCTATGTGAAGGGGCGCGCCCGCTTTGCAAAGCAATTCATCCCGACTGTGAAAGAGGAAGAAGAATAAGTGCCTTGACGCCGCAGTTGACCGACTGCGGCGTCTTTATATACTCGCTGTCGTCCAAAAAATACAAGGTTTCGGGCATTGTCATTTCGCGGCGGTTGTGATAGGCTGTGAGTACAATATCGGTGTGTAGGCGGAGAGATATGGACTATTTGAAACTTGACGGACAGCGGCTGCCGACCGTCACGCTCATCGGCAGAGACATCGCGGCGCATCCCCACAAAAACATCCGACGCGTCAGCGAGGATTATATCCTCTATGTCCTCACAAAGGGTGAGATGTCCTTTTGTGAGGACGGCAGGGAATACCATCTGAAAAAGGGCGACTGCTTCCTTTTCGAACCGAAAAAGCTGCATTTCGGCACGGAAAATTCCCTTTATAACCTTGTTTTCATCCACTTCGCCGATGCGCCGACAGGTTATGCGACGCCTGCAGACGGCAACGCTGCGGTTGACCCGCTTTCGGTGTGCCTGCCGAAAAGGCTTGCACTTTCGGAGGATGCCTTGTCCGCCGTGTGCTTTGCGGCGGATAAGGCGATCAAAAGCCGCAAGGAGCAGGCGCCCTGCGCGGACATGCTGTGCGCGCTGCAGGTTTCGGAGGCGTTTGTCGCGATCTGCCGCGATTACAAAAGCGTCGGCAGAAGAAGCCGCGGCATGTCGGGGCTGCAGAGGATCAACGAGGTCATGGCATATCTCGGCGAAAACTATAAACGCAGGCTCACGGGTGAGATCATTGAAAAAGAGCTTTCTTATAACTTCGACTACTTAAACCAGCAGTTTAGACAGCACATGCACATGTCCATTTTCAAAATGCTGCAAAAGATCAGAATGGATGAAGCGAAAATTCTTTTGCAGACAACGACCGACACGGTCGGCGAGATTTCCGATGCGGTGGGATATGACGATGCGGCATATTTTTCAAGGTGCTTCAAAAAGCACACGGGCTACACCCCGCTTGAATACCGAAAAAAGCAGATCGGCTGAGGTGCGGGAAACGCTCACCTATTGCGGCGGGAACGATCGCCTGCATGTTATTTTTCTGGCGCTGCCGATGCTGTTTGAGACCGTGTTCAACAACCTCATCAGCACGGTCAACACCACCGTTCTCAGCGGCTATTCGGAAACGGGCGTTGCGGCGACCGGCTCGGTCGGCACGGTTCTCAACATGCTGATTTTGGTGTTCACGGCGCTGTCCGTCGGCGCGTCGATCGCCATCAGCAATTATCTCGGCGCAAAGGAATGGGAAACGGCAAGACGGCTCGTTTTTGTCGGCGCGACGCTCTGCGTCGGCATCGGCGCCGTCATTTCGGTCGTCTGCTTCTTTGCGGCGGGCGGCATCGTTGCGCTTTTGAACCTGACGGGCGAGGTCTTCACGCTGGCGGTGGCATACTTCAAAATTCGTGTTGCCGCACTCACCGTCGCGGCGCTGCAGTCGGTGCTGCTGGCGGTTCTTAGGTGTTATGGGCACACGCGGCACACGGTGTATGCGGGGGTGCTGCAAAGTGTTGTGAATACGGGGCTTTCCGTTCTTGCCGTGCGTTTTCCGACAACGACGGTGGCGGTCGTGCAAAACATCGCGCTTGCCGCCGTCGTCGGGCAGATCTGCGGACTGCTTTTGACGCTGTTTTTCTGCAAACGTCTCGGCATCCGCGCCCGCCGCGTGCAAAATGCGCGCGCCTTTTGGGCGCTGACGGCGATCGTTTTGCGCTTCGGTATCCCGGCGGCGCTTTCCGGCGGGGCATATACCCTCTCGCAGGTGGTGCGCAGTGCGCTGGCGCCGCTCATCAGCCTTGCGGCGGTTTCCGCAACGGTGTATTACAATAACATTCTCTGCTATGCCTACATCATCAGCTACAGTCTCGGCAGCGCTGATTCCATCTTCACGGGCAGGCTTTGCGGCGCGGGAGAATTTGACCATGCCGAGCGGGTGAACCGCCTACTGGTGAAGTGCACGGCGGTCGCCAATTTTCTTTTCTCGCTTATTCTGTTTCTCTCCCGCCGCGTGCTGCTCGGCATCTACACCGACAATCCGCAAATTCTCGCGTGGTCAACGGCGGTTTTTGCCATTGACTTTGTCGCCGAGGGGGCGCGGGCGGTCAGCCATATCTATGAATATTCCCTGCGCGGGGCAGGGGATGTCCGCTTCATGATGGTCGCGATGATCCTGTCCGGTTGGACATTCGGTGTAGGCGGGGCGTATCTTTTCGGCATACAGCTGCAAATGGGCGTTGCGGGCTTTTTCCTTGCAACGGCGCTTGATGAGGTGTGCCGCGCGGCGGTCGCCGTTCGGCGCTGGCGCGTCGGCAAATGGAAAACGATCTTCGCGACAAAAACTGCATAAAAATATCCGGACACATGTCTGTGTCCGGATATTTTTCTTTGTGTTCTCACGGTTCAAAAACAGTGATGGGGAACGCAGCCTTGACGCTGCGGCGCGCCGCCGTGAGGTCGGAAAGCGCGCCCGCCGTGATCATCTGCGTCAGCAGATTGCCGAGCGCCGTTGCCTCGGTCGGACCGGCAAAAACGGGTTTTCCTGTCGCCTTGGCGGTCAACTCGTTCAGATATTCGTCCTTGCTGCCGCCGCCGACAATGTGGATGGCGTCATAGGTGATGCCCGTGAGCGCTTCCAGCTCTTTGACCGCGTCGCGATAGCAAAGGGCGAGACTGTTATAGATGACCGCGCCGATCTCGCCGACCGTTTCGGGCACCGCTTGCCCCGTGCGGCGGCAGGCGTCCTTGATGGCGTCGATCATGGAGTCGGGCGCCAAAAAGGCGGCGTCCTGACAGTCGACGACCGAGGAAATGTCAGCCGCCTTTGCGGCGTCGCAAATTTCGGCAAACGAGAAGCGTTTGTCCCATTCGCGCCGCACCGACTGCATCATCCAAAGCCCCATGATGTTCTTCAAAATGCGGTAGCGGTATTCATAGCCGCCCTCGTTGGTGAAGTTCGCTGCGCGGGCGGCTTCGCCCGTGAGCGGGGTCTTGCTTTCCGTGCCGAGCAGTGACCACGTGCCCGAGCTGATATACAGCGGGTGCGCCGAGGTCATCGGCACTGCCGCCACGGCGGATGCGGTGTCGTGCGTCGGCGGGAGAATGACGTCGGCATCAAAGCCGACGGCTTCGCGGATTTTCGGCAGCAGTCTGCCGACCTTTGTTCCCGGCGGCACGAGCTTGCCGAACAGCCGCCGCGGATAGCCGAGACGGTCAATGAGCTCGAAATCCCACGTTTTGGTTTCGAGGCTTATGAGCTGTCCCGTTGTTGCGATCGTGTATTCACTGACCGCCTCACCGCTCAAAAGATAGGTGAGATATTCCGGCACAAACAGCAGTCTTGCCGCACCTTCCAGCTGCTCCGGGTGCTCCTTTTTGAGACTCATGAGCTGATAGATCGTGTTGAAAAGCTGCTTTTGGATGCCGGTGCGGGCATACAGCTCGGCGGGCGAAATGACGGATTCCACTTCCTTGTCCATGCCCGCCGTGCGCCCGTCGCGATAGCCGACGGCGTCGCCGATGCGCGCCCCGTTTTCATCGAGCAGCACGAAGTCCACACCCCAGGTGTCGATGCCGACCGACTGCGGCACGGTGCCGCGGTCGGCGCAGACCTTCATGCCCGCGAGAATTTCCGCAAAAAGTCCGTCGATGTCCCAGCAGAGATGCCCGTCCTTTTTGTGCAGTCCGTTCTCAAAACGGTAGATCTCTTCCAAAATCGGCTTGCCGTCCTCAAGATGCGCCAAAATGTGTCTGCCGCTGGAAGCGCCGATGTCGATCGCCAAAAAGTACTGCATAGTCGCACTCCTTTATTGCAGGAATTTTTCCGGCAGCGTGACGTGGAAATCCTTTGCCAGCGCGCGGAAATCGTCCGCCGAAATGGTTTGCCGCTTGTGATCGGTCATGCTTCTGACCTTGACGAGAATTTCTGCCGCCTTTTCGACGGTGTGCATCAGACCGAAGGTCAGATCAAAGTCCTCGCCGCAGCAGAACATGCCGTGATGCGCCCAGATCGCCACGTCGTATTCCTTCATCAGCTTGCTGGTGGCAACGGCGATGTCTCTGCCGCCCGGCACCATCCACGGCACAACGCCGATGCCCGAGGGGAACACCACCGGACACTCGGTCGCCATCTCCCACAGCTCCCGCGTGAACGCTTCGTCGGTGAGCGGCAGCACAAAGGTCAGCGCGATGGTGTTGGCGGGGTGCGCGTGGTAAATGACGCGGTATTTACCGTCGGAGCGCGCTTTTGTCACTTCGTGGTTCATGAGGTGGGACGGCAGCTCGCTCGTCGGGCGCGCACCGTTCGTGAGTCCCCAAACGATGCGGAAATTCTCGCCCTTTTCATCCAGCTCGACGATGCCGATGTTTGCCTCGGGGTCGAGGATGACGTTGCGGAAATACTTGCCGCTGCCCGTCACAAGGAAATATTCTCCCGCAAGAGCGGGCACGGTCGTGCCGATCGGTGTCCACGGACGGTCGGTCTTCAGCTGATCCTTGACCTCTTCGAGCTCTGCGGGCGCAATGCGATAGGAAAGATTGCCGCCGTTGCGCTCATGCCAGCCCTGCTCCCAGCCGTCGTTTGCCATGCGAACAAAGCCTTTAACAAATGCTGCTTCTGTCACTTTCATCGTTCATTATCCTCTCTTTGCCAAAACGTCTTTTTCATAGTCTTTCACGGTGTCGAACCATTTTTCCGTCGGCTCAACGCCGCTGCGGCGGCAATATTCCGCCCAAACCTCACCCATCGGGTAGGTCTTGAGTTCTTCCTGTTTCACCATGAGTGCCGTGAACTGCTCGCTGTCCTGCAGCGCTTTCAGCGTATCCCACGGCGTGAGCAGCGCCGAAAGCAGCGCTTTCTGCCAGTTGCGCATGCCGACCACCCAAGCCGCGATGCGGTTGATGGACGCGTCGAAATAGTCAAGCGCCATCACGACGCGGTCGAGCGCGTCACAGCGTACGATCTCTTTTGCAATCTCCTTTGTCTCGTCGTCGAAAAGCACGACGTGATCCGAATCCCAGCGCACGGGACGGGTGATGTGCAGCGCGATCTTGTCGTTGAACAGCAGCATCGAGGGAATCTTGTCCGAAACCGTCTCGGTGGGATGATAGTGCCCGTTGTCCATGAGACACATGACGTTGTTGCGGGCACAGTAGTTCATGTAAAACTCGGAAGAACCGACCGTGTAGGATTCCAGTCCGATGCCGAACACCTTGGACTCCATGGTGACATAGACGCGGTCGCGGTCATACGGCTCGGCAAGGATCTCGTCGAGCGACTTTTTCAGCCGTGCGCGCGGCGCCAGCCGATCGGCGGGGACGTCCTTGAGACCGTCGGGGATCCAGATGTTGAGCGTGCAGAACGTGTCGAGCTCGCGGGCAAAATATTCCGCAATGTGCAGGCAGCACTTGGCGTGCCGCACCCAGAAAGCGCGGATGTCCTCGTCGGCGCTGGCAAGCGTCATGCCCGCCGCCTTGGGGTGGGAGAAGAACGTGGGGTTGAAGTCGATGCCGAGTCCTCTCTCCTTGGCAAACGCCACCCATTTTGCAAAATGCCGCGGCAAAAGCGCATCTCTGTCTGCCCATTCGCCGTTTTCAAAAACGGCATAGCTCGCGTGCAGATTGATGCGGTGCTTGCCGGGGATGAGGGACAGCGCCTTGTCCATGTCCGCCATCAGCTCGTCCGGGGTCGTCGCCTTGCCGGGATAGTTGCCGGTCGCCTGGATGCCGCCCGACAGCGCACCCTCGCGGTCAAAGCCGCCGACGTCGTCGCCCTGCCAGCAGTGCATGGAGACCGAGACCTTCTGCAGCCGTTCGATAACGGCTTCGGTGTCGATGCCGAGCGCCTTATAGGCTTCTTTTGCTTCGATGTAGCTCATAAAAATAACCTCCCTTTTGCTGTTACTGTCAGTATACCAAGACGAAAGAGAGGTTGCAAGGTCGGCATTGGGCAAAAAAGCGTCCTTATTCGACATGATTCCGACGATAGGCGGCGGGGGACATACCGTATTTTTCCTTGAAGATGCGGTGGAAATAGCTGGTGTTTTCATAGCCCACCGCCACAATGATGTCCGCCACGGAACGGTCGGTATCGACAAGCAGCGCCGCCGCCCGCTGCAGGCGCTTTTCCTGCAAAAGTGCCTTGAAGGTGCAGCCGAAATGACGGGTGATCTGCTTGGAGAGCGTGCCTGCTTCCTGCCCCATGTCGGCGGCAAGTGCCGAAAGCGATGCGTCGCGATAGTGCTCCTCGACATACCGCAGGACGGCGGCGGAAAAACGGTGCTGTGCGCTGTCTGCACCCTGCAGACGGTCCATGTGGTTGGCAAGCTGCACCATGAGCAGCCCCATCGTGCTTTGGCGGATGCGGCGGCGGTTCGGCTCCTCGTGCAGGATCGTCCAAATGAGGTTTTCGAGCAGGTTCTGAATGGGCAGGATATCCGCCACGGCGAAATGCAGAAACTGCGCATCCCTGTGCGTCGGGGAAAGGCAGTCCGCCAAAAAGTCCACAAGGCGGTTTTGCTCCATGCCGAGCATCTCCATGGTGCGGTCGAAAAACGCGGGAAGAATGATGAAGTTGATGGCAATGTCGTTTTCTCCCGCAGGCAGCACCTCCTGCACCGCGCTCGGGGACAAAAGCAGCACCTCGCCTGTGTGCAGCGTGATCGGCGTGCCGTTCACGATGTGCCGCGTTTGCCCCGTGTACATATATACCATCTCAATATAATTGTGCGTGTGCGGCGGGAAATGCACAAAGCGGGTGTGCGGGCGGATGCGCATGAGCCTGCCGCTTTGCAGCAGCCGACGGGCGTCGATGCGAAAATCCTCTTTTGTCGCGCCATAGGCGGCATAATCCAGCATCTGCGGGCTTTCGAGCAGCGCTTTTTCCTCTGCGGTGATGACCGAAAGCTGCCGCAAAAGTGCCTCGTCCATGTGCTCACCGTCCTTTCAAGGGCAGTATACCACACCCTGCTTTTTTGTTCAACATTTTTCCTGTAAGATGCATCATTTTTCCATTCCATGCGCGGTGCGGTTCTGTTATATTGGCGTTAGAAAAGGAGGGAATTTTTATGCGGCGAGAAGTACGCAACATGGACCTTGACTGGCAGTTTCACTTGGGGGATATTTTCCCCGTCGGCGTGAAGGATCACGTCACCGCCTATAACGCGACAAAGGGCGGCAATGCCTCCGGACCCGCGGGAAAAAGCTATGACGACACCCTGTGGCAGCGGGTAAATCTGCCGCATGACTACCTCTATTCTGCAACACTCAAAGAGGAAAACGGACCGGGGCGGGGCTATCGCACGCCGCAGAACAGCTGGTATCGCAAGTCGTTTCTTCTGTCGCCCGACGACGAGGGAAAGGTGCTCACCCTGCGCTTTGAGGGGATTTCGACCAACGCGATGATCTGGTTCAACGGCAGCCTGGTTGCCCGTTCGTTCAGTGTATATGCCGAGTCGGTGTTCGACATCACCGACCGCGCCTATTTCGACGGCAGACCGAACGTCCTCGCCGTTTATGTCAAGGGGGACAAAAACGAGGGCTGGTGGTATGAGGGCTGCGGCATCTACCGCCATGTGCGCCTGTTTGTGACGGCACCGCTGCATGTCGGACAGGACGGCATTTTTGCCAAGCCCGTTTTGCGGGAGAACACCGCAAACGACTGGTGCGTGGAGACGGAGATCACGCTTGAAAACGGCGGCATTGCGGACGGCAAAGCCGCTGTGCGGGCGACCCTTTCGGGCGGGGAAACGGTGCTGGCGACGGCAGTGTCCGATGAGGTCGCCGTCGGCGCGTGGGACAAAAAGGTGCTTTCCCTGTGCCTGCCCGTCGAAGATCCGCGCCGTTGGGACGTGGACGATCCGTATCTCTACACCGTGAAGGTCGAGGTGCTGCAAAACGGTGCGGCTGTCGACAGCGACACCGTGCGCATCGGTTTCCGCACCATCGCCATGGATAAGGACCGCGGGTTTATCTTGAACGGCAGACCGCTGAAGGTGCTCGGCACCTGCAACCACCAGGATCACGCGGGCGTCGGCGTCGCCGTGCCGTATACGGTGTGGCGGTTCCGCCTGGAGCGCTTGAAGGAGATGGGCACGAACGCCTATCGCTGCTCGCACAATCTCCCCGCGCGCGAGGTGCTCGATCTTTGCGACGAGCTGGGTCTTTTGGTGATGGACGAAAACCGCCGCTTTGAAGCGACGGACTATGTGCTGTCCTGTGTGGAAAACATGGTGCGGCGCGACCGCAACCACCCGTCGGTGGTGTTTTGGTCGATGTTCAATGAGGAGCCGCTGCAAAACACCGCAGAGGGGGCGCGCATCTACCGTCACATGCGGCATGCGGCGCAAAAGCTGGACGACACCCGCATCTTTACCGGAGCGATCAACAGCGTCACCGTCCCGTCGGAGGGTGCTGCCTCGCTGATGGATGCGGTCGGCATCAACTATGCCCTCGGGCATCACGACGCCATGCGGAAGGAACACCCCGACTGGGCGTTCATCGGCTCGGAAAATAACAGTGCTGTCACAACGCGCGGCTGCTATGAAAGCGACTATCGGCAGGCGCGGG
>URNF01000057.1 GCA_900549155.1 uncultured Oscillospiraceae bacterium
CCAGCCCGTCGGCGGAGGTGGTGTATTTCACACAGTATTTGCCGGTCAGCATGTTGCGCCCCTCATAGGCGCGCCCGCCGTAGCTCGGCGCACTGTCCAGCGCCAGCACGCCGTGCATATCCACACGGATGCACGGCTCATATGCCTCATCGTCTATCTGCCGCCACGCGCCGCTTGTGCTGTTCTGTGCATAGATCGCGCCGGTGGACAGAAAGATGATGACATTTTCCGTGTCGGTATACGGATATTCCATCAGCATACCCGTCGTGTCGGCGGAAAAGCCGTCCATGCTCCCCTCAAACACCAGCCTGCCGTCATAGGTCAGAAGCCCCGTCTGAAAGCTGACGGTGTTTGCCGTTCTGTGGAAAATGCGCCGCAGAAAGCGCCGCCCCTGTGCCGTGCCGCTCACGGTGTCCTCGGTGCAGAACTTCCAGTCGGTGACCGTGTCGGTCACATCCTGCTTTTGTGCCGAAATGCTGCGAAAGCCGGGACGGGTGCACAAAGCGCCGTTCTGATACCACACGTTTTCCGCTGCCGTCAGATGCCCGTCCGCCACCTGCGTTTCGTGGTTGCGGCGGTCACAGCCGCCGGAAAGCGCCGCCACCTCCAGGCTTTTGACGCTGCCGCCTTTCAAAGTGGGAAACTGCATCACGCATCCTCCTCTGCAAAACGAAACAGCACGTTGCGCCGCCGCATCGCCGCACCGCAGGCGGCGCGCTTGCGGTTATACAGCCCCGCATACAAAAGCTGGTTGTCGCCGTCCCCCTCCGACAGCGCCAGCAGCATCGCCACACCATAGGGCATCACGTCGTGCAGCTGCCGTGCCGACAAGGACAGCGTCTCGCGCAGCGAGGTGAGCGGCAAAAACGGCTCCTTTCGCCCCGTGAACCACAGATCGCCGTAGATCTGATTGACCGCCGCCAGCCCGCGCTTATACAGCTCGGTGTGCTGCTGTCCGTCCAGCTGCCCATAGATATCGGTATAATTGAGCAGGCGCAGCGCCTGCTCCAGCACATCCTGTCCGGTGCACATATCTCCTCACATCCTCTCCGAGGGGCGGCGGCAGATGCCGCCGCCCCCTTTGGCTGAAACTCAATAGACGTAGGTGTAGATCGCCTTTTCCATGCTGTTGCGGATGAACAGATCATAATACAGGCGATAGTCGAACTTCCACGCGTCCGCGTTGAGGTTGTGCGCCGGATCGAAGACGCGCACCTTTTCGGTCTTTTTGACCAGCGACGCCGCACGCTTGGGCAGCACCAGAAGACCGATGCTCTTGGCGCTGTCGGTGGCGGCAAAGCCGCCCGCGGTCTGACCCGTGGTGGTGCCGTCGTTGAAGGTATAGGCAGTCTTCATGCGGCTGTCCGGTGTCGGCAGCAGCGCCACGCCGTTCAGAGATTTTACCTCGGTGGTGATGTTGCCCTTCTTGAAGTGGTTGACCACCATCATGCGGGACAGGTCGCTGCTCTTCTGCAGCGCACTCCACATGGTGCTGTCGAGGAATGCGACCAGCTCCTCGTCATAGCCGACCTCGTTCTGCACCTTGGAGATCGCCGCCGTCAGCATCTTATATGCCTCGGTCGCGGGCGTGCCGGTGACCGTCTGCTCCGCCGTCGCTGCATAGCCGCCGAGCTTGGAGAGCACATAGGCGTCGATCTCCGGCACGACCTGCGTGCGCACGAACTCGCCCATCACCTGACCGGCAAGATCGGCAATGCCGGTCTCGTCCTGATCCTCGCGGTCGAGCTGGAAGGATCTGCCGCGATCCATCGAAAGGGTATACGGCTCCGCCGTCACCGACACCGTGCCCTTGACAAAGCCCGTGTCGCGGTCATATTTGCCGAGTCCCGAAAAGGACATCTCCGGGATGAGGACCGTTCTGCCGCCGATAAACCGCGCGCGCAGATTGTTGTCCGCCATAAAGCCGGTGACCGGCTTCACCGCAACCGCTTTGTCGAGCTCGCCGGTGACCGTGCTTTCAAAGTTTTCAAAATTGATGCTCATGTTTTCTTTCCCCTTTTTTCTTTAATATTGGATTGCCGATGCGAACGAACGCGCAAACGCGTCGCTCTCCGGATGGGCGGGTGCGTCGCCGGTATACAGCGAGCCGGCGCTCTGCTCCCCTGTGCGCTGCTGCCGCTGTCTTTCCGCCAGCACGGCGCGTTCTTCCCGCATGCGATACCGCAGATAGGCATCAAGCAGGCACAGCCCCTGCTCCTTTGCCTCTTTGATGACCGCCTCGGGCAGCGCATCCATGTCGCCGATCTCCGGAATTTCCCGTTTCAGTGCCGCAAATTCCTCCTCGGATACCGCACTCGCCGCCTGCGCCGTCTCCGTCGCTTCCGTTTCCGCCGCCGTCACCTCTGTGACTTCCTCTTTGACCTCTGTCATGCCGTTTCCTCCTCTTTTTGCGTTTCACCCGTTTTTGCCTGCTCCTGCAGCTCCTGCAACAGCCGCCGCTGCTTCGGGATCGTTCCCTCCGGCAGACGGCTGATATACTGCTCGGCGTTGATCACTCCCGCCTCCAAAAGCGTCCCCAGAATCTGCAGCGTCGTCTCGTGATCGCGCGCGACCGACTCCTCCACATCCACCTTGACCGCAAACAGCATGTCCGCACACCGTTCGCCGTCAAAATCGCAATAGCGGAAGCCGCCTGCATTGCGCACCCTGAGCGGCCGTCTGCCGTACATGCAGACGAAAAACTCCGCCCAAATGCGCGCCACATCCTCGCAAAAGCCGTAAAAACGGTTGCGGATGAGCTGCATGGGCTTTGAGGACGCCTCACGCACCGCCAGAATTGCCGATGCGTTGTTCGGGTTGACGTCGCCGAGCAGCACGCCGTTTGCGCCGGACTGGGACAGCGTATCGCTGATAAGCATGGAGATGCCCGACTCAAACTGAGAGGAATATGCCGGTGGCTCCACATAGCGAATGGCGCGATCCACATCCTCACCGCTGCCGTACACCGAAACGATCTGACCGGGATCGTTGGTGATCGGCTGTGTCACGACATCGCCGTTGACGACCATGATGGGCATGCCGTTCATCATTGTCGCCCAGACGCCTGCCGTCATCATGCGGTTGATGGCGATCTGGTTGGGAATGAGATGGGTGATCTCGCTCTCACCGTAGCCGCTTTTGGTGCGGATGGACCAGCGGAACATCGCCAGCGGATACAGGCGCACGCCGAGACACCACTTCGGGCGCACAACGGCGTTGCCGCACACCTGCATTCCCCACACACGGCAGCTGCCGTCCTCGTCCCACTCCTTCCAAAGGCGGGTGAGCACCGTCGCTTTCCTAAGGTCGTTCTCCGTATCGTCGCTGTCCGGACGGATGGCATCCTGGCGGCTGCCGCCATAGTGCCGCGCCGTTTGGCGCAGCGCCTCCACGCTCTTGCGATGCGCAATGATGAGGTATGGCTGCTCCTGCAGTTCCTCCACCGTCGGGTCACCGAGAAACACGCGATCGACATGCAGAATTTCGCTGACAATGTCCCCCTTTATCGGCTGCTTGCGGGCGTGATCCGCAAAAAGTCCGGTTTTCAAACGGTCATCCCAATAGGTATACAGGATGCCGGTGCCGGTGATGTAAGCGTCCAGCATGACCTTCTGCTTCAGGTCATCAAACTTCAGACGCTCGGCGGTATAGGAAAAATGATCGGACAAAACCGCCGCCGCACGGTTGAGCTCCCCGCCCGTGTCCGCGGGGAGTGCGTCGTCCCCGTCGCGCCAATGCATCAGTGCTTCGCGCATTTCCGGTGTGTCGGGAATGCCCTGCGCCGAAAAGGTTACCGTGACCGGATCGGCACCCACCGTCGCCATTTTGTAATCGGCGATGCGGCGGATGATGTTCTGCCGCACAAGCGGGCGCTCCTCGCCGCAACCCGCGCCGTGCCACTGATCCCCGCTGTAAAACCGCTCGTTGATCTCGTTCTGACGGAACATGCCGTGCCGTCCGAGACTCTCCTTATACCGAACGCCGCGGGTATATTCCTTTTGAATGTCTGCCGCTGTCGGCTTCATTTCCCGTCACTCTCCTTTCTCTTTCCCGCTCGCCGATGTCGCTGCCGTCATACTGCAGAAACCGCAAAAGCTCCTGCCAGCTCATGTCCACCGCCTCGGACGGTGCGCGCGAGCGCCGTGTTTCCGACCGTTTTTGCCGCTCGGCGCGCCTGCCGCACAGAAAACCCGCGGCAGCCGTGAGCAAAAACAGCCAGATGCCCAACATTGTTTCTACCATTTTCTCTAACCTCCCCAGCTCCCGCGCAGGTCTCCTGCCCGCACAAGGGAGCCATTGTCCTTTGTTTTTCCCGCCCGTGCCGTGCGTCGGCGCGGCAGGTCCTCCATGGCATACCGCAAAGCGTCCATCAGATGGTTCTGTGTGTCCTGCGGGCGGTTGGAAAACGCGCCCGCTGCGCCGCCCGTCTGCGGCTCCCAGGCATATGCCGCCAGCTCCGCCGCCGTGTGCACACACGACGGGTGAACGAGGATGGTATATTCCTGCAGCCGCGCGATCCCCGCATTGACCGAATCCCGCCCCTTTTGCGCAGGCGTCAGCCGCGTGATGCCGAGCCGTCTGAGATCCTCGTTGGACTTCGGCTCGGCGCTGTCCGCGCGGATGCGCTCCTTTTGATAGCCCTTTTCCGTGAGCATGCGCGCAATGTCCGCATTGAGCATTTTCCGCGCATAGTGCTCGTCATAGATAAAAAGCCGCATCTGCGCCTCGTCCGCAGCCGCCGCGATGAACGCGGTCGGGTCGTTGGTATAGCCGTAGTCCAGCCCGAAGATGTGCCGAAAGCCGTCCCCTTTGAGTTCGGCGGGATCAAACGCCTCCACCCGCCAGTTGTCGAAGATGAGTCCCTCCGCCTTGCCCCATTGCCCCAGCCCCGCGACGGCATACCGCCGCGGCTGCCGCTTCTGCATGTCGGTATACAAAGCGCGGTCGGTCGCATCCAAAAACTCGTTGCAGGTGTAGTTGGTGGTCATCGCCAGCGTGTCCGCACGCGGTGTGTCAAAAAAACGCCGCTTAAGCCAGTGGTTCTCGTCCCACGGGTTGAACGTGATGGTGGTCTGCTTGAAAAGCGGTGGCTTCACCTGTCCGCGCGGCATGGAAAGATCCAGCTTGTCGAAATCCTCCTCGCGGGCGATCTCAAACGCCTCCTCGATCCACACCCAGCAGATGCACCCCTTTTCCACCGTCGTGGACGCCAGCTTTTCCACATTGTCAAAGCCGCGAAAAAGGATGCGCTGCCCCGTCGGCACAAAGCAAAGCTCCAGCGGCTCGCGCGACGCTTTCCAAAGATGTCCCACCTGCAAACGGTCGATCGCCCACCGCAGCTGCGCAAAGGTGCTGTCGCGGTGCGTGCGCCCGACCTGCCGCACCACCAAAAGGTTTGCTTCGGGATATTTCATCATCTGCACGATATACCACAAGGCGGTCGTGCTGGATTTCTTGGACGCCTTGCCGCCCTTGACCACGCGATAGCGCAGCCTACAGTCCCAAAACCGCCGATACCCCCTGCCGACGACCTCCGGCAGATACACCGTTACCGTGCCATCCATATCTGTCCCCTTCCTCATATTTCTTCAGCGCCGCGATCACCTCCCATATCTCGTCGATCTCCTCCTCCAAAAGGACAATGCGCTTGTCATACACACGGATCTGTTTTGTCAGCTGCTCATGCCGCTTTTCAAGACCCGACAGCGCCTGCAAATATTCCTCGATCATTTCCCGATTGGTCATCCGAAACACCCCCGTTATTCCTCGATCTCCGCCTCGCCCAGGATGATGACCGGTGCATGCCCGACCGTCTCCTGTGTATCCTTTTCCCCATAGCCGGCATTTTCCTTCAAATACAGCATGTGCATGTTGGGACTGCTGCCCCGCTGCATCGCGTGCTCCATGACGCTTGCCGTCGCCTCACAAAAGGCGGTCTGAATTGCCGAGATCTTCGCCGTGTTGTCCGCCGTCGACGCCTCGCGGTAGCGCCCGTCCACGATGTTGTGAAAAACCGCAAGATCCATGTCAAGGGCTGCCGCCAGCCGTTCCGCCGTCAGCGGCACCTTGTTGTCCGCCGCATATTGCTTTGCCGTCTCGATCGCCGCCCGCACACAGGCAAGCGATCGCTTCCCAAGCGGTTTGTTATGCATTTTTTGCACCTCCCATTATTGCGTTTTGCAACTTTTCATTCAAAAAAATAACTGTCTTCACGCTTTTTCCGCCACAGAGAGGACCACAGACGGACAAAAACCGTACCCCAAACGAAAACATTCTCCGAGATCGCAGCCATCAATCTCGAAATATTCGTCGGCTTTTCCCTCGATCCGATCCCCGTTCTCGTCAAAAACAGCCATTTTTGTATCAAACAGTACAAAAATCGGCGCATCCGACGGCATCGCTGCCAAAGTCTTTCGCAATTCCCCCGCCGTCACCGTTTCCGCCGCCTTTCTGCCAACGCCGCACCAGGCGGTGTTGTTCTGTTTGCTTTTTGCAACTTTTATTGTAAGCGCATTTTGCGGAATTGTCAATAGCAATTTGCAACTTTTTGCAAAAAAGTATTGATTTCCTGTTGCAATATGTGATAAGATAGGGTTAGACGGGAGCGAAGCCCCCATCCGCTCCCGTGAATACACATAGGGTGGTTACAGCCATGGTCGAAAACGACATCACCGCCAGACGTCTCAAAGCCTGTCGGGAACATTCGGGAGAAACCCTGGAGCAGATCGGTCAGCTGGTCGGCGTCAACAAAACAACCGTCATGCGCTGGGAGCGCGGCGACACGTGGAAGATCAACATTCCGACGCTGCAATTCCTGGCGGATCATTTTCACGTATCGCTGCAGTGGCTGCTGGGCGACAGCGCCACCTTGAGCGTTGCCGACGACAACCGCTGGCTGCATCAGCACGGCATTGCCTATGAGCACAGCGTGTCGCTGCCGATCATGGGCTCGGTGCGTGCAGGTGTCGGCGGCGCAGTGCAGGAGGAGGTCATCGGTCATGAAGCGGTCAACCCCGACACGCTGCAGACCGGCGAGGAATATTTTTGGCTGCGGGTGTCCGGCGACAGCATGACGCCCTCTATCAACGACGGCGACCTTGTGCTGATTCGGCGGCAAAGCTGTGTGGAAAGCGGACAGTATGCGGTCATTTTGGTAGGCGACGAGGAAGGGCTTGTCAAGCGGGTGCAATACGGCGAGGATTATATCGAGCTGCAAAGCATCAACCCCTACTATCCGCCCCGCCGCTTTGAGGGCAAGGACATCACGGCGGTGCACATTCTCGGTGTGGTCGTGGAATCCCGCCGCAAATTCTTATAACAAAATCGAAAAATGCCTGCGCATCTGCGCAGGCATTTTTTTCACATTGTGATGATATATTTCCCGGCGCGGCGCTTTTGCTCGTCTGCCGGAATGTCGGGCAGCGCCGTCAACGGCGCCGTGGCATACACCATCGAGGAGACATCCAGCCGCCCGCTCTCGATGAGCCGCACCGCCGCGGGGAAGGTATAGGGATTGATGAACGATGCCCGCAGCGTAATCTCCTTTTTGAACAGTGTAAACGGCTCGATCTCCGCCTTGTCGGCAGGAGCGGTCAACCCAAACAGCAGCACCGTCGACCGTTTCCCCGCCATGGCGATGGCGGACTGCACCGTCGCGACCTTGCCGACACATTCAATGACCGTGTCGATCTGTTCGTCCGCCCTTGCCTCGTCGGGTGAGACGGCAATATCTGCGCCGAAGCGGCGCGCCAGCGCCCGTTTTTCCTCGATCGGCTCGACGGCGATGATGCGTGCCGCCCCCGCAATGCGCGCCAGCTGGATCATCAGAAGCCCGATCATGCCGCAGCCGATGACGGCGACCGTGTCGCCCATGTGGATGTCCGCAAGCTCTATTCCGTGCAGACAGCAGGAAACCGGCTCCGCCATTGCCGCCTTTTCGAAGGCGAGCGTCGGCGGCACAACATACACCTGCGAAGCCGGCACGACACAGTATGCGGCAAAGCCGCCGTCCACCGTCGTGCCGATGCCCATCATGTCAGTGCAGAAATGCCCGATGCCGCGGCGGCAAAAATCACACTTGCCGCACAGACGGTTCGGATCGACGCACGCACGGTCGCCGACAGCGATCCCCGTGACGCCCGCACCGACCGCCGCGACCTCACCGGCAAACTCGTGTCCGAGCACCGTCCCCGCAGGCGTTTTGGCAGCCCCCTCGTCGCCGCTGAAAATGTGTGCATCCGTGCCGCAAATGCCGCAGGCGCGCACCCGCAGCAGCACCTGTCCCGCCCCGCAGACGGGCATCTCCCGTTCCTCGACACGCAGATCCCCCGCTTGATAAAACACCGCCGCTTTCATGTTTCTCATCCTTTCATTTCATACGGGACAGCCGCCCGTTTTTTATAATAATATGCCTGCGTGAAGCCGATCTCCCCAAGCGCTGCGATCGCCTCACGGAACCCGACGCCGACCCGCTCCGGCGTGTGCGCGTCCGAGCCGAGCGTCAGGAGCCGTCCGCCCCGCTCCCTATACCGCCGCAAAAGCGGCACATCCGGCATCAGCTGTCCGAGCGCTGTGCCCACACCCGACGTGTTGACCTCCAGCGCGATCCTTCGCGCGACGATCGTGTCAAAAATTGCGTCGATCGTCTCCGCATATGCTGCAAGCGACACCCGACGTCCATAGACCCCGCAGATATATTTGAGCGGACAGGTCAGATGCGCCAGCACATCGAAATCCCCCGTCTGCGCCAGCTCCAGCACATCTGCAAAATACACCCGCAGATAGTCGCAAAGCAGTCCGTCATCGAAAGCGGAAAAGTCGATGCGGGAATACGGCATGCGCAGGTTCGGATACCGCACGGCATGCACCGAGCCGATGACGATGTCAAAATCCGCGCTATCCAGCACCGCTTTTGCCGCCGACGGCGTCCAAAGCCCCTCGCCCATCTCCACGCCCGCCAGCGCGCCCTGTTCCCTTGCCGCGGCGACCGACTGCACAATGAGTGTGCCGATGTCCGTGTCCGCGCAAAATTCCACGTCACAGTGATCGGTGAATGCGATCTGCAAGAGCCCCCGTTCTTTTGCCATGCGCACACTCTCTGCCGGATCAGCAACCGAGTCGTGCGAAAACTGCGTGTGCGTGTGGCAGTCCACCGCACCGACAGGCAGCACTTTTTTCATACCGTCATCCCCAGTTGACAAATCATTTGATAGGTGTATACTAATATAAACTGACCAAACAATCAACTGTCGCCGTCGAAAATGAGCGAACGATCAGAAAATTGAGCATTTAGGGAGGAACCCATGCACAACGAACGGGAAAAAGCCATCTTGGAAATTCTGCTGCGGGAGAAGACTGTGTCGGTGCACGCACTTTCCGCCACCCTGTTTGCCAGCGAGCAATCCATCCGCCGCGACCTGGCACGGCTGGAAAAGCAGCATCTGCTCAAGCGCACCTACGGCGGTGCATCGCTGGATGAAAACGGCACCTCCGCGCTGAAAATTCCGTTTCTGCTGCGTGAAATGGAAAGCGCGGACGAAAAAGCCGTGATCGGCAAAAAGGCGGCGGCGCTCGTGAAGGACAGCGACGTGATCTTTCTCGATGCTTCCACCAGCGCCTATCACATCCTGCCCTATCTCACCGACAAGCGCGACCTTTTGGTCATCACCAACGGCATCAAGGCGCTGCAGGCACTGAGTGAATACGGCATCGCCTGCATCGGCACGGGCGGCAGCGTCATCGCCTCCTGCCTGGCGTTTGCGGGCGCAGAAGCCATGGCGGCGGTCGCACGGTATAACGCCGACATTTGCTTTTTTGCCTGCCGCGGACTTTCGGACGACGGACGCCTGACCGACATTTCCGAAGCGGAAAACGGCGTGCGGCAGGAAATGCTGCGCCACGCCGCAAAATCCTATATGCTCTGCACCCGCGAGCGGCTCGGCAAGGTGTTCTATCACAATCTGTGCAGAGCCGAGGACCTCACCGGCATCCTCTATGCGCACAAATAACGGCGGTTTTCCTTTTATGAGATAACAAAAAGCGGCACACCTCAAAGAAAAGAAGTGCGCCGCCCCAGACTGTCAAAAAAGTCCGCAGGACGCAAAAGCGCATCCATGCGAGAAAGGTGCCGGCAAAAGACCGATAAAAAGAAAGAGCGTTTCCTTGAAACGCACGCTTTTGCTGTCGGCGTCAACCGCCCCTTGGCGTATGCACATACGCCGACAGGGGCGGTTTCCTCTCACTGCGGTTTTTAGACAGCCTCACAGTGTGTCAAAAACAAGTTTTTTGACACACTGAAGCGGCACACTTCAAAAAAAGAAGTGTGCCGCCCTTGTTTTTACAGATATAACCGCAGCTTGTCCATCAGCCCCTGCTCGGCATCCACCAGGCGTTTGGCAATATCCTTTGCCTCTTTTTCCGCCGTCTCATAGGTGTTGATATACTCGCTGAGCTTTTTGATGCCCATGTTGCACCCGTCGATGAGCATTTCCGCCACCGCATGGTCGGCATCGTCCTGCATGGTCTTCATTTCCACCTTCATTTTCGCCATTGCCTGTGCCATGCGGCTCGGCTCCTTTGCCGGCTCGTCGGCGTTGTTGAGCATGGCGTGAATGTCATTGCCGAGCTTTTCGTGCGTTTTCAGCGTCTCGCACAAAAGCTCCCGCAGTTCGGCATTTTCCACTTTGTCCAGCAGATTGCGGATGGAACCCGCCGCCATGCGCGTTCCCGCGTCACACTCCCGCAAAAGACGTTCGGTATCGTTTTCCGACATAGTCATTTCTCCCCTTTTCATTTTTCAAGGACTTTCCAAGACTATTTTTCCCGCATCTGCAAAAAATATAAGCGGAGGTGAAAACGATGTCCCATCCGCTTTTTGAGGACCATTCCATGAAAGCCTATTTCGAGACCCTGCCGGAAGCCGTGCGCGAAGCCGTTTTCCAAAGCGGCGTCAAATTGAATACCCTGCCCGAGCTGCAAGCCTTTGCAGAAAACTATATCCACAAAAACAAGACCGTCGGCTGACCGACGGTCTTGTTTACGGTGTGTCAAAAACTTGTTTTTGACACACCGTGAGGCTGTCTAAAACCGCATGAACACGGTCTTGTTTTGATGGCAAACGAAAAGCGGGAGAGCAAACGCTCTCCCGCTTTACCTTGCTATTTACGAAAAACTCAGCCCAGCTCAGCGAAGTACTTGATGGTGCGGACCATCTGGCTGGTGTAGGAGTTCTCGTTGTCGTACCAGGAAACGACCTGAACCTGGGTGTCGCCGTTCGGCAGGGGCAGGACCATGGTCTGGGTGGCATCGAACAGGGAACCGAAGCGCATGCCGATGATGTCGGAGGAAACGATCTCGTCGGTGTTGTAGCCGAAGGACTCGGTGGCTTCCGCCTTCATCTGGGCGTTGACCTGCTCAACCGTGACAGCACCCTTGACGACTGCGTTCAGGATGGTGGTGGAGCCGGTCGGGGTCGGGACACGCTGGGCAGCGCCGATCAGCTTGCCGTTCAGCTCGGGGATGACCAGGCCGATGGCCTTGG
>URNF01000058.1 GCA_900549155.1 uncultured Oscillospiraceae bacterium
TATACCATGCTCGACCGTGAGTATTACGATGAGTTTGCGGTGCTGTATAACGAAACCTACAAGGCGGATATTGCAGCAGGAAAGGCAAAGGCTTTGCCGCTGCTGACCGACTCTGTTTTGCCGGAGAACGCCGAGGGCGACCCGTTTGCCTATTGGTCAAATCCCGCCTCTTCCGACGATTCGGTGACGATGTTTGAGTCGCTGAGCAAGCAAAAATACGAGCTTGGCTTCGGCGCGAGCAGCATCACAAACGACTGGACCGTCTCCAGCGAGCACGCCGAGGGCGTCGAAATGGCGCACGGGTTCTCCGCCTCGATGAAAAGCACATGGGGCGTGGACGCTTTCAATATGGGCTTTGCGATCGATTTCAGCTACAGCAATGCCAAGGGAACGGTCTACACCACGACCGAGAGCAGCGGCGCCAGCGGCACAGTCAACAATATCGACCGCCGTTCGCTTCTGTCCACCTATGGGATCGGCTATGGCGTTTCGAGCCAATACGGCTTCACATGGGATTTCGGCATGCGTACATGGACGGCAGGCGATCAGAAGATCCCCGTGTTCGGCTATGTGCTGACCAATCTGCGTGCCGCACCGCCCGTGCCGACGCTGACCGGCGTGTCCGTAACGGATAATCAAAGCGCAAAGATCACCTGGGAAGCGCCGACAAAAGACACACGGCGTCCCTTTGCCGGGTATCATGTCTGGATGCGCATGGACGACGGAGAGTTTGAGCGCGTGACCGAAACGCCGCTTTCTTTGGAAACGCTTTCCTATACCTACCCCTCGCTTCAGGCGGATACCACCTATACCTTTGCGGTCTCAACCGCCGGCAGCAACGGATCGGTGTCGGCGCTGTCCAACACCAAAACCTTCTCGACGTTTGCGGGTGCAGACGGCAGAGAGATCGAATTTTGCAACAACGGCAGCAGTATCCAGTGGCGCTATGCGGGAGAGGGCGACGACGCCTATCGCGACCTTGTCTCACTTGCCGAGCTGACGGGAAATGACGGTGCAAACGGAAAGCAAATTGAGCTGCGGGTATATAACGGATTTGTGCAGTGGAAATACAGCGATGATGCCGCCTGGAACAACTTGATCGCCCTGTCGGATCTGAAGGGTGAAAAAGGCGACAAAGGCGATAAGGGAGACACCGGAGAGAAGGGTGACAAAGGCGACAAGGGTGACACGGGAGAAACCGGTGCAGCCGGACAGGATGGAAAAGACGGTGCCACGCCGAAGCTGAAAATAGGTGATGACAACTTCTGGTATATCTCTTATGACGACGGTCAGACCTGGGTCTCCCTCGGCGTGAAAGCCACGGGAGACAAAGGCGATACCGGAGAGACAGGTGCGCCCGGACAGGACGGCAAGGACGGCAAGGACGGAACGAGCGGCGTGAACGGTGCCGGCGGCACTGACGGCAAAAACGGAAAAGACGGCAAGGATGGCAAGGACGGCGTCGGCATTGCCAAAGCGGAAATCAATGCAGACGGCGAGCTTGTCCTCACCTATACCGACGGAAAAACGGTCAATCTCGGCAAGGTCGTCGGCGAAAACGGCAAGGACGGTCTGTCCCCCATCGTCGGCGAAAACGGCAACTGGTGGATCGGTGAAAAAGACACCGGCGTGAAAGCGGCTATCGCTACAGCCGCTCCCGCAGGCCCCGGAAATGCATCCGCCGCTTCGCCCGCTTTGATCATCGTCGGTATCGTTGCAGGACTGGCGCTGCTCGGCAACCTCGGCTTGATCGCATACATTGTACTGAAAAAGAAAAAGCACACTACATAAACACGGCGAGCGCCGCATCCCAAAATGGGATGCGGCGCTCTTTTTGAAAGAGAGATGGTTTTATGCTTTTGCGTCGGCATAGGAGCTTACCGCCGTGTCGCCATAGAGCGTCGTGCCGTCCGCAAGGGTAACATAGGCGCGGGACACGATCCGCTTCGATGCGCCGTCCGTCATGCTTTCGATGTTGACGATCTGCACGCTCATGTCGACAAAGTCGCGACAATAGTCAAAATACACATCCCGCTCCCTGACGCTGACACCCATGACAGCGCTGTTTTTTTGCGCCAGCTCCAAGGTCAGCGGCGCGTCGCCGACAGTTTCCTCAAGGGCGATGAGCACACCCCAGTCCGTGATCTCCACTGCCTCACCGTCTAGGTTCACGGTCGTTTTGCCGTCCTCCGAAAGCGTGCGCTCCAGACGGTGCACAAACCGCAGGCCGGATCTCTGCGTGTTGACCGATGTGCCGAGACAGGCGATGTTGGGGCGGTCGGCGGTGGGACGGTAGAACGTCGCATACACCTTTGCGTCCGTCGGGCAGTCAAAGGTGAAGCAGTCGCCGTCCATCGTTTGGCGGAAGCCTTTCCGCAGCGGAACACTCTTCTGTCCGTCTGCCGTTTCGACGATGAGCGAGCCGACCTGCAAGGCATAGCCCGGGCGCGGTTCGATCTTCAGCGTGTGCGTGAATGTGTCACCGTTTGCGACCGAGGTCGTAAGGATCGTACCGCCGCCATAGACCAGCTCGCCCACCGTGTCGCCGCCCGACATGGAAAGATCCAAAGTTTTCCCGTTTTCGTCAAGCCCGACAAGCGTGATGTTGCCGATGCCGTGTTCAACCGCAGACACGGCGAAAGCGACCGTTCCCGTTTTCACATAGGGGATGCTCACGGTATAGTGATGCAGAATGTCGGTCGTGCCGCGGGCATAGAGCCACACCTCGCACGTTTCACCGACTGCGCGCACCCTCACGGAGATCTCCTGCGGCAGCGCGTCTGTGAACGTCTCCGTCTGCCAGTGGTTATACATATCCCCTGCATTGCTGCTGCCCGACACGATGCCGCTGCCGCCCGCAATCGTGATGCCCTTTCTGCCGATGGCGACAAATGCCTGCTCCTTTTGCAGATTGTAATAGCCCGCGGCAAATTTTCCCGCCGTCTGCTGACGGAAGCCGAAAAGGACCGCACCCTGTGTCTCGCTTTCAAAGCGGACGTCAAAGGTCGTCTCCAGGTTTTTGACCCGCACCTCGTCGCCGTTTTGGTTCAGCGGCACCAGGGAATCGATCTTGCGGAAGATCTCACCGGCGGTCTTGCCCGTTGCGCGGGACAGATAGCGGTCGTTTGACAGCCGCCAGTTTGTATATCCCGTGGCGGCATTGCTGCTGCCGCCGTAGACATCGGTCGTGTCGGTGTTGCTGTCATAGACATGATCGCGCCTGAGATAGTAAGCGCCCTCCCGCTCATAGTAAAAGTGAAAACGGCTTTCCAGCGCCGCATTCACGGCGGTATCGTTCTCCCCGACGGCGGCATACGCCGTGCCGCTGTCGGTATAGGTGCCGTTTTCAAAGGCTTTCAGCCCCTCTGCCGAAAAAGCAAAGGTCTCCGGTGCGCCGTTCGATGCCGCCGTGAGACGCGGCGCCGTCCTGCGTCCGTCGCGAAAAACGACAAACTGCGCCGAGGGATTATATTCGCCCCGGAGAAAATCCCTGCCGCGCACCAGGATCGCGTCCTCATACACCTCGACAAAATAGCCCTCGCTGGTAAACAGCGTCGTGTTGTAGTCGGTCATGAGACTGTCCATCTGATAATAGACAGCAGAGGTGTTGAAAGCGGTACACATGGCGTCGTCACCGACATACATCGTTTGCAGCGTGTCGAGCGACTGGTGGCTGTGACCGGTGAACAGCAGCACCTGCGGATAGTTTTTGAGCACATCCTTGAGCGCTGCGGAGTTGGCAACAGCGGAAGAAGTCAACGAGCCCGCAACCGTGCCCAAAACGCCCTGATGCAGGAACATGAAAACCGGCTTGCCGTCGTCGCCGTAGCCGTCGAGCGTCGCTTTCAGCCACGCAAACGCCGTCTCGGAGACGGTGACGGTGGTGCGGTCGCTCGGCATGTTGTCGGGGCCGAAGAAGATATAGTGCGCATCGGCGATGTCTGCGGCAAAATATGCCGACGGCGTGTCCGTATACTGCATAAAGCGTGCCATTGCCGCCTCATGCGAGGTCTGTCCGCCTGCGGCATCGAAGTCGAACCATTCGTGCCCGCCGAACACGGCATACACCTGCGGCAGATCGGCAAACTGTGCCTTCACCTCGTCATAGGTGCTGTTAAGGCGCGCATATTCCGCCGTCTTTCCGTTGTCCACGATGTCGCCGACATTGATGATCGCCGCGCTGTCGGGATCGTTTGTCGCGATGTCCCGCAGCGTCGCCGCCCAGTGGGCGTTGTTGACGGAATCGGCATCAGCGACAAGGTGCGTGTCGCTGAGAATATCAAAGGTATAGAGCTTCTTCCCCACCGTCAGAGGCACGGCGTTATACGGCAGTGCACAGAAAGCCGCCGTCTCTGAAGCCCCTGCGTCGTTTGCCGCAAAGGCAAGGATGCCTGCAGCGCCCGTGGGAATGAAGGTGTTGTCAAGAATTTCCAGCGTGACCTCCGTCTGCCCCGCCTTGACGCGGCGCACGGCAAAATGACCGAAGCCGTCGAGCTTTTCGCCGTTTTCGTCCATCCAATAGCAATAGACGCGGTCGGCGGTCGTGTCGGCAGACAGCGTCACCTGCACCGTGCCGGTCGCAAGACCGGCAACAGCGGCGGTATAGTGATAGCGGACATCCGTCGGTGCGGCGGGCACTGCCTTGTCCGAAAGGAGCACCACCCGCACGCGGTCGACGCCGAGCGTCAGACCTTCCGCTGTTTCAATGCCTACGTTGCCGGTGTTCCCGATGATCACATCGTCGCGGTTTTTGCGCATCACATCTGCGTCGTCGATGGTATAGGTGACGGCATCACCGATCACCTCGATCGCGTGCGTATAGGTCTTGCCGACCGACAGCGTGCCGTGCATGCCCCACTGGGTCGTCTCTCCGTGTACACGGAAAGCGACGGAGTCCCAGTTATATCTGCGGCTGCGCGTGCGGATCATGGGCGCATCCTCGCCGCTGCGGAACAGAAAGCCCTGCCAATTCAGGTCCGACGCCTGGGAGATGACCTTTGTCACCGCCTCAAAGCGATAGTCGCCGAAAACGCCGATAAAGGCGGGCAGCATCACTGTCTGACCGCCCTCGATCACAAGACAGCCGTCGGAAACAGAGGCAGTGCCGGACAGTCCGCTCGCGGACGCGGCAGTGTCAAAATCGTTTTCATACAGGACATAGGTATCTCTCTCGGGTGTTTTTGCCACCACGTATATGTTCACCTCTTCACCGTCTTTCGTCACGGCGGTCAACTCTGTCACACCCGCTGTTTCGGGAACAAAGGCGGTGATCTCCGTTGCCGGCGGCTTTGGCACATACACACGGATATAATCCACGCTGAGATCCACGCCGACAGCGGCGATCCCGACGCCGCCGCTTGTGAGCTGCGGCTGCATATTGCTGACAGCGGAAAGGTCGGTGTTCAGAAATTCCTTGCCGTTCACGGCATAGGTCAGGTTGCTGCCCGACACCGTCACCGTCTGGACATAGGTCGTGTCGGCATCCGCCTTGTTCTTCCCGGCGGTGATGGTCTTGGCGGTAGTGCTCGCCCAGATCTTTTCCCACACGGCGTTGTCAGAGTGATAACTCAGATAGATCTTGCCCTTGTCCGCCGTGATGTTCGGGACATAGAACGGGTATTTGTCGTTTTGCACCCGCACCATCGGTCCCCACCAGGAGCTGCCGATATAGCTGTTCATCTGTGCGGACAGTTCCACCGTATAGTCAGAAAAACCGGCAAGATACTGCGGCAGCACCATAAACGCGCGGCGGTTCTGTCCGTTTGCCTGCGCCACGAGCTGCAGCTTGCCGTCCTCGACGGTAGGTGTCGCCGTGAAGCCGCTGAATTTCTCGTTGTGCCGCAGATCCTCTGCGTCGGCGGCGGTGGTGAATTCGTTTTCATACAGCGGATAACGCGTGTCCTCCGCGTTTTTTGCCAACACATACACCGAAAGCGCCTCGCCGTCGGCGGTGGTCGCGACAAACCGTTTCACGCCCGCACAAGCGGCGGTATAGCTTTTCACGGTGTCGTCCACCGTCGGCTTTGTTGCCGTGACGCGGATATAGTCCACATACATATCTGCACCGACGGCGGCAAAGCCGATCCTGCCGCCCGTAAGCTGCGGCTGCATATTGCTGACAGCGGAAAGGTCGGTGTTCAAAAATTCCTTGCCGTTCACGGCATAGGTCAGGTTGCTGCCCGACACCGTCACCGTCTGGACATAGGTCGTGTCGGCATCCGCCTTGTTCTTCCCGGCGGTGATGGTCTTGGCGGTAGTGCTCGCCCAGATCTTTTCCCACACGGCGTTGTCAGAGTGATAACTCAGATAGATCTTGCCCTTGTCCGCCGTGATGTTCGGGACATAGAACGGGTATTTGTCGTTTTGCACCCGCACCATCGGTCCCCACCAGGAGCTGCTGTAGTAGGTGCTGTATTTTGCCGCCGTCTCCAGTGTGTAGTTGTTCACGCCGTCGGGGAAATTTGTGTCCACCAAAAACACGCGATAGTTGGCAGAGGTCGTGCCTGCGGGAATGTGCAGCCAGCCGTCCTCGACCGACAGTGCGGCGGTATAGCCGCTGAATTTCTCATTTTGCACAAGCCCCGCCATGTCTGCGGCACTTTCAAATTCATTGTCATAGACGGTGTAGACAGCGTCCGCCGCATCCTTGGAGAATACATACACCGTGCGTGCGGCGCCGTTTTCCGCCGTCGCCGTGAAGGCATAGACGCCGGAAGCGGTCGGCGTGAAGGCGGTCACCGCTTCGCCGTCCTTTGAAAAGGTCACCTTTGCAGCGGGCATTGTCACGCTGCTTTCAAACTGCACGCCGAAAGCGGTGAGATCCACCGTTTTGCCGTTTTCGGCATAGATAACGGGATCGTCAAAGCGCACCGTCATCTCCGCCTGCGGATCGTGCCAGGTGAGCGCCGCCGCGGGAACGACCGTCCCATCCGCCGACTGCACCGAAAACGCGGTGAGATCGACGGTCTCGCCCACATCGGTATAGATAACGGGCGTGGCGCTTTTGACGGTTTTTTCCGCGCCCTTGTTATACCATGTGAGATCCTTTCCGGACACAACGCTGCCGTCGGGCAGCTCCACCGTGTAGCTGCTAAGGTCGATCACATCGCCGACATCGGCGCGGATAGCCGGTGCGTCGGCGGGAATGCGGGTGCTGTTGTCCTCTGCCGACAGCGGCAGCCACACCGCCGAAAGCAGCGTCGTCATGAGCAGCGCCGCCGTCAGCAAGAGGGAAAGCGGTTTGCGTGATTTCATACAGAGATCTCCTTTCGATAGCTATACTTGTATTATAGCGCTCCCACCCTGCAAGAAAACCCAAATATCCGCAAAAAAGGTTTGATTTTCTCTGATTTTCCTGATAAACTGTGGAAGTGAAAGGAGCTGTGTGCCATGTTTCCCGCACTGACTGTGTCCGATGTTCGGTTGCACGAGATCTATGTTCATGCGCAAAAAGCGCATGAAAACGCCGTTTCCGCCAATGTCGCCGGCGGCAGATGTCACAAGATGACGGTGCGCGTGCAGGGAGAGCACGTGCGCATGACCGTCGACGACGATCCGCAGAGTGAGAGTGATTTTCTCCTGTCAGCAAGATCGCGCGGCTGCTTTTCGCTGTCCTCGAACGGCGACACCGACAACGAGGGCGCATTTGTGCGTATGCGGCTCGTCGCCGAGGGGAAAACGGTTTTCGACATTGCGACCGAAACGCTGCAGGATGTCGAAGCGCTGTCCCGTTTTTTTGATTGCTATTATCTCGACCCCCTGCGCCGCGACAAGCCGGGCGTCAAGGTGCCGATCGGAGATTTTTGGGCGCTCAACGCACGCGGCCATCTGCGCTGTATCCGCCGCGAAACGCACGTGCAGACGCCGCCCGACAACCGCGCGGTGGTGCTGCTGACGCTGCGGGATCGGGAGATCGGCGACTTCACGGCGGAGATCTGGTTTGAGCAATCCTGGCGGCGCTATGGCTGCCTTTTCGGCGCAAAACGGGGCTTTTTCGCCTATGCCTGCGATCCGCGCACCGAACAGAAATTCCCGCTCGGCGGCACGTTTGCCTGTGTCGGCTCGGAGGGGGTGCGCATCCTTTTCGGTATGTTTCGGGACACGGCGGAAGATGCGCGCGGCGTCATGCGCTGGTCGCCGCCCCTGCCCGCCTTTTGGAGCTGTGATGCCACCCCGCCGCTTTCCCTGCCGCGACACACGCTGGCGCTGCATATCGACACCGACAGCGTTTATACGTATAACGGCGAGCGCCATCCCGCAAAACGCGGCGACATCGTTTATATGCCGCCGCTGACGCCCTATACCCTGCAGGGCACGCGCAACGTCATCCTGCGGGTGGAATTTTTCTGCACGTCGCCGCTTTCCGAGGCGCCCGTCCTTTTCACACCGCAGCATCCCGAAGCCATTGAAAGGCGGTTTCGCAAGCTGCTCGACTGCTGGAACAACGCCCCGGACAGCCTTTTTCGCTCCATGAGCGCGTTTTATGCCATTTTGGCGGACATCTGCGCGGAAACCGCCGTGCAGCTTGCGCAGCCGCTCCCCGCCCCCGTTCGCGAGGCGGTGCAGTATATACAGCACCGTTTCACCGACGCTGCCCTGTCGGTCAGTGCGGTTGCTGCCGCCGTCGGTATCAGCGAGTCGCATTTCTATCAGCTCTTCGGCGAGGCGATGGGCGTTTCGCCCAAGCAGTATATACTGCAGCTGCGCATCGACCACGCCAAGCGCCTGTTGTCCACGCAGTACTATAAGGTGTATGAGGTGGCGGGACAGTGCGGCTTCGCCGATCCGAAATATTTCATCACCGCCTTCAAGCGCGTCACCGGCACCTCTCCGCAGCAGTATGCGGCAAAGCAGGGCGACCTGTTCATAAAGTAAAAGACTGCCGAAAGGATATGCACCCCAAAAGTCAGACACTTTTGGGGTGCATATCGCAAAGCGGGTGGATATTTATTCAGTCCATAAACCCATAGAATTTGATGAGGAAATACAGCAGTCCGTCCTGTTCGTTGGCAAATTCGTCATAGTATTCCCCGCGCACGCCGTTCATCGTCAGCGGGTGCAGGCGGGTGCAGGACGCGCTGCCGTCGGGACGGTAGACCGACAGATTGTTGCGCGCACCGCAGAAGGCGCGCTTTTTCCACTCCTCGTCGCCGGTGATCCATGCATAGTGCAAAAATGCGTTGGACGTGTGCACCGATGCGGAATGCGGGAACGTGTCGCCGTAGAGCATCCGCTTGCCGAACCAATAGCCGTCCCAGTGGCGGATCGCCAGGTCGTGCATGAGGTGGGTGGGCTGTCTGCCGTTGAATTTTTCGAGGATCATCAGCTGCTCGCGGCAGGCATGAAGCAGCTTTTCGTCGTGCGTCAGCTGATACATCTGCGCAATGAGCGTCACGGCGGGCGTCACGATGGTCTGCTCATATTTGACCTCGTGCTCCGGATAGTGCAGCCCGATGGCGACGATGTTGTCCACATGCTTGCGGTACATCGCCGTCAGCCGCTCCGCCTTGTCGGTCATCCCCGCCTTTTGCAGCGCCGCCACCGTTTCATACATGGAAAGTCCGTTCGGATAGAACCGCTCGCCGCCGATGGAATAATAGATCTCCAGCAGCATGAACATGCGGTCAAGAAACACCGTGTCACCGGTCAAATTATACATTTCCAGCATGAACACCGACATCCACGGCGCGTTATACAGCCGCTTGCAGGCGGGATTTTTGCCGACAGCGTTATAGACAGCGCCCGTCTCCTCGTCGAAGAACTCCCGTGCCACAAATGCATAGTACTGCATGAGGCTCTCATACAACTGCTCGTCGCGGTCATATTGCAGATATTTCGCCATGAAAAGTCCCATGCCGATGCGCTCGCGACAGGCGTTATAGTCCGAGAAGATTTCGTCATAGACGGGGCATTTATCCTCATTGTCATAAATCAGATAGGCGCCGTCGAGCGCGTCGCCCGCGCGGTGGAACTGCTGGTGCCGCATGATGAATTCCGCGCGGCGGCGGGCAAGCGTCCTGAACGGAATTTGCACAAAGAACTGCGCGATCGTTTCCCGCTTGCCGTATTGCAGCACGAAGGTATGATCCCCGAGCCGTTTCGGGGCGTAGCGGACGAAGGTTCTCCCCGATCGCGTCTTCGCAGGCACGGCGACATCATCCAATTTCACGGTGACGTCCGGACGGTTGACGGAAAAGGTGATCTCCTCGCCCTCGAACACGGTATACTGCGGTGCATCCACCGTCAGCACGCTGTCATAGCGTTCGATGACATCGGTAAAGTGTCCGTCCTCGAACCAAAACAGCTCCCACGCAATCGTCATACTTTCGCCGGGGCGCAGGTTAAAAACGGACGGATGCAGGACAAAGTCCCCGCGATCGTTGCTGTTTTGCTCGCGGTTGGCGATGCTGTAGGTGTCAAGGCTGCCCGCGGTCAGCACCAGACCGAGTCCCACGGGGAACGGTCCCATCTTCACCGCGCGGATATACGAAGCATTTCTGCCGCACCAAATATGGGTGTGGCATTTTTGCGTCATGCAGACGCCGGCGCGGTCATAGTTATCGTTGAACGTGGCATAGATGCCGACCTTGCCGCGATTGAAAAACACGTCCACATCCAGACGATCCTCAAACTGATACCGCTCGCGATAGCGATCGCCGCAGATCTCTCTGTCTGCCGTGATGCGCAAATGCGGCGTTTCATACACAGCCCGCACGCCGTTTTCCGTCTTTTCCACCGACACGACCTGTGCGTCCTTGATCATGCCGAACGCAGCAGTGCCCTCCACCCAGTTCATGCCGTCGGGATCGTCGGGGTGTCGCAGAGCGGCAACCGTGCCGTCCGCCATGTTGAACTGTATATCGAATGCGTTTTTCATAAGCTCCTCCGTCTCACAGGTATCCGATGACACTATCCAGTTTACCGCCGCACGCGAAAAATTGCAATGCACCCATTGTATCAAAAATTGGACGTATTCTCACTGTGGCGCAAATGATACAAAAAAACCGTGCCCGCTGCAAAAAACAGCGGGCACGGCGTTTTTCAAAGGAAAATCAGGAGTTGATCTTGCTGACAACACCGGAACCAACGGTACGGCCGCCTTCACGGATAGCGAAGCGGAGGCCTTCCTCAATGGCGATGGGGGTGATCAGTTCGACGTCCATCTCGACGTTATCGCCGGGCATGCACATCTCAACGCCTTCCGGCAGATTGATCACGCCGGTAACGTCGGTGGTGCGGAAATAGAACTGCGGGCGATAGTTGTTGAAGAACGGGGTATGACGGCCGCCTTCTTCCTTGGTCAGGACGTAAACCTGGCCCTTGAACTTCGTGTGCGGATGAATGGAGCCCGGCTTAGCCAGAACCTGGCCACGCTCGATGGACTTCTTGTCAACGCCGCGGAGCAGAGCGCCGATGTTGTCGCCGGCTTCTGCGAAGTCAAGCAGCTTGTGGAACATTTCGATGTCGGTGACGACGGTGGACTTCTTCTCGTCCATCAGGCCAACGATCTCGACC
>URNF01000059.1 GCA_900549155.1 uncultured Oscillospiraceae bacterium
GAAAACCGCCGCTGTCGGCATCACAAAGGGCGCGGGCATGGAGGATGTAACGGTCATCCTGCCGCGCAACGAGGTGGTTGCCGATCTGTGGATCGAGGTGCCGGACGAGGCGGCGGTGGAAGCGCCGACGCCGTATGCACACGGCCCCGTTTTGTACTATGGCTCGTCCATCACCGAGGGCGGCTGTGCATGCAATGCATTCAATGCCTATAACATGCTCATCTCCCGCCATCTCAATCTCGATTTCTATAACTTCGGGTTCTCGAACAGCGCCAAGGGCGAGCTTGCCATGGCGGACTATATCAACACGATCCCCATGAAAGCGTTCATCATGGACTATGACCACAATGCGCCGAGCGCGGAGCATCTGTGGAACACGCACGAAGCGTTTTTCCGCCGCATCCGCGAAAAGCATCCGACGCTGCCGGTGCTGTTTCTCACGATGCCCGCTGCGGAATACTCCGAGGGCAAGAAAGCGCGCCGCGCCGCCGTGCGTGCGACCTATGACAACGCGGTTGCGGCAGGGGACAAAAACGTGTGGTTCATCGACGGCGAAACGCTGCTTGCGGGTGAGGACGCGTGGCTTTGCACCGTCGACAACACCCATCCGAACGATTTCGGCTTTCACCGCATGGCGGCGGTCATTGAGCCGGTTGTGCGGGAAATGCTGGGGGTCTGACGATGGACGTGAGAGAAATTCTGCGGCATGTGGATCACACGCTGCTTGCCCCGACGGCAACCGAGGCGGACATTCTGCGCACCTGCGACGAGGGGCTTTTTTATCACACCGCGTCGGTGTGCATCCCGCCTGCCTTTGTGAAGGCGGCTGCCGACTATGTCGGCGACAGGCTGAAAATCTGCACCGTCATCGGCTTTCCGAACGGCTATGCCACCACGGCGGCGAAATGCTTTGAAACGGCGGATGCGGTGAAAAACGGCGCGGCGGAGATCGACATGGTGATCCCGCTCGGTGCGGTCAAGGCGGGCGACTTCGACGCCGTGCTTGCCGACATCCGCGCGGTGCGCGCTGCCTGCGACGGGCAGGTGCTCAAGGTCATTGTCGAGACCTGCCTTTTGACAGAGGAAGAAAAGGTGCGGCTGTGCGACGTCGTTTCCGCGTCGGGTGCTGACTATATCAAGACCTCAACGGGCTTTGCGGGCGGCGGCGCGACGGCAGAGGACGTGGCGCTGTTTGCCGCCCATGTTGCCCCGCATCTGAAGATAAAGGCGGCGGGCGGGATCGCCTCGCTTGCCGATGCCGAGCGGTTTTTGGTGCTCGGGGCGGATCGCCTCGGCACAAGCCGCATTGTGAAATTGGTGAAAGAAGGGAATTTGCTGTGAGTCATCCTGCCTATCCCACGCCGCACATCGCGGCGACGCCTGCGGATTTTGCCGCGACGGTGCTCATGCCCGGCGACCCGCAACGGGCACAGTTCATTGCCGAGAATTACCTGACCGCGCCCCGCCTTGTCAACAATGTGCGCGGGGTGCAGGGCTATACCGGCAGCTATAAGGGCGTGCCCGTCTCGGTCATGGCAAGCGGCATGGGGATGCCCTCGATGGGCATTTATGCCTATGAGCTGTTTCAATTTTTCGGGGTGGAAAACATTTTGCGCATCGGCTCGGCGGGGGCGCTGTCGGAAAAGCTGCGGGTGCGGGACATCGTGCTCGGCATGGGCGCCTGCACCAACTCCAACTTTGCCGCACAGTATCATCTGCCCGGCACGTTTGCGCCCATTTGCAGCTATGACCTGCTGCACGCCTGCACGGCAGCGGCAGAGCGGGAGAAAATTCCCGTTCATGTCGGCAATCTTCTGTCCTCGGACACGTTCTATAACGACGACGCCGATCTGCCCGCAGGGCTTACCTCCAACAGGGCGTTTGCGAAAATGGGCGTTCTCGCGGTGGAGATGGAAGCGGCGGCACTGTATATGAATGCGGCGCGCTGCGGCAAAAATGCGCTGGCGATCTGCACCGTGTCCGATCACATCGTGACGGGTGAGACCACGACGGCAGAGGAACGCCGCGCCACCTTCCGCGACATGATGCGGCTGGCGTTGGAAACGGCGGCAGCGTTGTGAGAAAGGACGGGTGCACATGAAACGTGTTTTTCTGATCGTTCTTGACTCCTGCGGGGCGGGAGAAATGCCGGATGCGGCGGCGTTCGGCGACCATGACTGCAACACCCTTTTGCGCATTTCAAAATCGGAAAAATTTTCCGCCGTCAATATGTGCAAGCTGGGGCTCGGCAACATCGACGGGCTTTCCTTTCTCGGAAAAGAACCGCAGCCGACGGCGGCTTTCGCCCGCATGGCGGAGCGCTCCCGCGGCAAGGACACCACGATCGGACATTGGGAGATCGCGGGGGTCGTTTCCGCAGAGCCGCTGCCGACCTACCCGAACGGCTTCCCGCCCGCGGTGATCGACGCCTTTCGGCAGGCGACGGGGAGAGGGGTTTTGTGCAACCGCCCCTATTCCGGCACAGAGGTCATCAAAGACTTCGGCGAGCAGCACGTGAAAACGGGCGATCTCATCGTCTATACCTCGGCGGACAGCGTGTTTCAGATCGCGGCGCACGAGGATGTCGTGCCGCTTGAAACGCTGTATGCCTATTGTGAGGCGGCGCGGAAAATCCTTTGCGGCAAGCACGCGGTCGGTCGGGTGATCGCCCGTCCGTTTGCGGGCAGCGCTCCCGATTTTTACCGCACGAAAAACCGCCGCGACTTCTCCCTTGCCCCGCCGAAAGAGACGATGCTCGACGCGATCGAAAGGTCGGGCGGGGACGTCATTGCCGTCGGAAAAATTTCCGACATTTTCGCCGGTCGCGGCGTGACACAGGCGGTGCACGCGCACGATAACACCGAGGGCATGGCGGCGGCGCTGACCCTGGCGGACGAGGATTTCTTTGGACTTTGCTTCATCAATCTTGTCGATTTCGACATGCTCTATGGACATCGGCAGGACGTCGACGGCTATGCGGCGGCGTTTGCGGCGTTTGACCGCTTTTTGCCGCAGTTCCTCAAAAAGATGCGAAAAGAGGACATCCTGCTCATCACCGCCGACCACGGCTGCGATCCCGGCGACGACAGCACCGATCACACGAGGGAATACACGCCGCTTTTGCTGTGCGGCGCACCCATACAGCCGACAAACCTCGGCACACGGAGCACCTTTGCCGACATCGCGGCGACGGTCACGGACTATCTCGGCGTGCCCTTTGCGGGCGCGGGCGAGAGCCTTCTGCCGCAGATTTTGAGGTGAACTATGAACGAAAAAGCATTGTGCAGGGCGGCGCTTGCCGCAATGGCATATGCCTATGCGCCCTATTCGGGCTATACCGTCGGGGCGGCGCTTTTGACGGCGGACGGGCGCGTGTTTTCCGGCTGCAACATTGAAAATGCCGCGTTCACGCCCACCGTTTGTGCGGAACGCACCGCCCTTTTCAAGGCGGTGAGCGAGGGCGTGCGCGACTTTGCGATGCTCGCGGTGGCAGGCGGCAAGGGCGGCGCAGTGACGGGCGTTTTTCCGCCCTGCGGCGTGTGCCGTCAGGCACTGTCGGAATTCTGCAAGCTGGAAATGCCGGTGCTGCTGGTGAGCGGCGCGGACTGCTATGAAAAAACGACGCTCGGCGCGCTGCTGCCGCTGGCGTTTTCTTTGTGAGGTGTCGGATATGCGCATGTATGATATTTTGCACAAAAAGCGGGACGGACTGCCGCTCTCCGACGAGGAGATCGCGTGGTTCGTCGCGGGCTATACGGCGGGGGACATCCCCGACTATCAGGCGTCGGCACTTTTGATGGCGATCTTTTTGCGCGGCATGACGGAAGCCGAGACCGCCGCGCTCACGATGGCAATGGCGCGCTCGGGCGACACGGTGGATCTGTCCGCGTTCGGCGACCGCTCGGTGGACAAGCACAGCACGGGCGGTGTCGGCGACAAAACAACGCTCATCGTCGCGCCCATCGTCGCGGCATGCGGCGGCAAGGTCACGAAGATGTCCGGCAGAGGGCTCGGACACACGGGCGGCACGGTGGACAAGCTCGAAGCTATCCCCGGCTATATGACGACGCTCGCGCCCGCTGCGTTTCTGCGGCAGGTGCAGGAAGTGGGCGTTGCCGTCATCGGGCAGTCGGGCAACCTGGCGCCCGCGGACAAAAAGCTGTATGCTCTGCGGGATGTGACCGCGACGGTGGACAGCATTCCGCTCATCACTGCCAGCATCATGAGCAAAAAGCTGGCGGCAGGCTCGAAAAACATCGTTCTCGATGTCAAGGTCGGCAGCGGCGCGTTCATGAAAACGCCTGCGGATGCAAGGGAACTTGCCGCCGAAATGGTGAAGATCGGCAAAGCCTGCGGCAGGAACACCGCCGCGCTCATCACCGACATGGACACGCCGCTCGGCAATGCCGTCGGCAACATTCTTGAGGTGAAGGAAGCGATCGCCGTTTTGCGCGGGGAGTGCGACGGCGCGCTGCGCGAGGTGTGCGAGGCGCTGGCGACCGAGATGCTGGTGCTGTTTTCCGGCATGACGCCCGCAGATGCGAAAAAGCGGGTGAAGGAAACGGTGGACAGCGGTGCGGCTTTTGCCAAGCTGCGCGAATGGATCAAGGCGCAGGGCGGCGACGTGCGCTGCATCGACGATCCCGCGCGATTTGCCTGTGCCCCCTACAGCATGGCGGTCAAGTGCACCGCCGACGGCTTTGTCACCGCCATGAATGCCGAGGAGATCGGCGCGGTCGCGTCGGTGCTCGGCGCGGGCAGAGCGGTCAAGACCGACACGATCGACCCGACGGCGGGCATTCTGCTTGTCAAAAAGACGGGCGACCGCGTGACGGTGGGCGATACGCTGTGCACCCTGTACACAAGCAAGCGGGAAGCGCTCGCGCCCGCTGCGGCGCGGTATGCGGCGGCGATTGCCGTCGGCGATGCCCCGCCGGAGACAAAACCGCTCATTTATGATATTGTGCGATGAAGAAAATGCCGTCTGCGGACGGCATTTTCAGTAGGATATGTCAAATTTACGATAGGAAAAGGTATTGAAACATCTTACTTGTGCTGGTATACTGTACGCTAAGGAGGCGACGAAATGTATAGAAAAGAACATCCGAAGCCGCAGTTTTGCCGCAAGAATTGGCAAAATCTGAACGGCGAGTGGGAATTTGAGTTTGATCACGCCGACAGCGGCAGAGAGCACGAGCTTTTTTCGCCGACGGCGGCGTTTGAACGGGTTATCAATGTGCCGTTTTGTCCGCAGAGCAAGCTGTCGGGCATCGGGGAGACCGATTTCCTGCGTGCCGTGTGGTATCGGCGGCACTTCACGCTGGATGAAAAGACGGCGGCGAACAGAGTGGTGCTGCACTTCGGTGCGGTGGACTACGAGGCGTATATCTATGTGAACGGGGCGCTGTGCGGCACGCACAGGGGCGGCTATGTTTCCTTTGCCGTGGACATCACGAAGGCGGTGCACGCAGGCGACAACGTCGTGACCGTGCTGGCGCGCGACGACGAGCGGGATCGGCGCATCCCGAGCGGCAAGCAAAGCAAGGAGCTGCGTTCCTACGGCTGCTTTTATACCCGCACCATCGGCATCTGGCAGACGGTGTGGCTGGAGTTCACGCCGCACACCTATATTGCGGACTTCACGCTGCTGCCGGACGTGACGGCGGGGGCGCTGACGGTGCAGGCAACGCTTGTCGGCTGTGCCGATCTGACGCTCAAGGCGGTGTTTGCGGGCAAGACGATGGGCGAGATCACGCTGCCGTCGGCTTCGGACACCGTTACATTTACGCTGCCGCTTGCGGAAAAGCACCTGTGGGAGATCGGGAAAGGCGGGCTGTATGACCTTTCGTTCGGCTTCGGCGACGACGCGGTCGAGAGCTATTTCGGTCTGCGCAGCATCGCTTACCGCGACCGCGCATTTTTCTTAAACGGCAAACCGGTGTTTCAGCGGCTTGTGCTGGATCAGGGATTCTATCCCGACGGCATCTATACCGCGCCGGACGACGCCGAGCTGATTGCGGACATCGACCGTTCCGTGGCGATGGGCTTCAACGGCGCACGTCTGCACGAAAAGATCTTCGAGGAGCGCTTCCTGTACCATTGCGACCGCAAGGGCTACATCGTGTGGGGCGAGTTCCCCGACTGGGGTCTTGACCCGTCGAACCGGGATGTGCTGTATAACACGCTGCCCGAATGGATCGAGGAGGTGCGGCGCGACCGCAATCATCCCGCCATCGTCGGCTGGTGTCCCTTCAACGAAACATGGGATCACGCGGGCAGACAGCGGGACGGCTCGCTGCAGGAGCTGACCTATGAGGTCACTAAGGCGATCGACCCAACCCGTCCGTGCCTGGATGTCAGCGGCAACTATCATGCGGGCAAGTCCGACATCTATGATGTCCACTGCTATGACCAGGATCCGAAGAGCTTTGCCGCGCGGTATGCCACCCTGCCGCAAAGCGTGGATGATACCTGCGGCAATCACCGTCAGCAGTATGACGGCGAAAGACCGTTCTTTGTCAGCGAATACGGCGGCATCCGCTGGAGCAACGACAGAAACGGCTGGGGCTACGGCGACGCGCCGAAGACCGAGGAGGAATTTTTGGAGCGGCTCAAAGGGCTCACCGACGCCCTGCTGGAAAATCCGTATATTTTCGGTTTCTGCTATACCCAGCTGACCGACGTGGAGCAGGAGCAAAACGGTCTGTATACCTATGACCGCACGCCGAAATTCCCGCCGGAGCAAATTGCGGCAATTTTCTCCGCCCCCGCCGTGATCGAGGGCAAAAATCGGGATTGAAAAACTGCATACAGTGTGCTACACTCCCCTTATGATACTCTATCATAAGGGGAGTGCTTTTTTATGTTCAAAACCGCACCGGCGGTGTTCGCCGTCGGAGACAGCTATCAGATCATGGTGACGGTGACAGCGCCCGCGCTTTTCTCCGTCAGGGTGGGGGACGAGACCTTTTATGACGCGTCAAACGGCATCATGCGCTCACTGTCGCCGCTGCACCGCGTGAGCGTGCCGATGGCGGCGCTGGACGCGGCGGGCGGCTATACCGTGTGCGTGCGTCGACTGATCGAACGCAAGCCCTATTTCACGACGACAGAGCCGGGGGAGGAGCAATATTTCGCGTTCACCCCCGTGCCGCACGGCAGCGCGCGGGCATATCACATTGCCGACGCGCACAACCGCGTCGAAACGGCGGTTAAGGCGGCAGAGACGTTCGGCGACATCGACTTTCTGATCCTGAACGGTGATGTCATCGACCACAGCGGCGACCCGTCGAAATTCGACAACATCTATGCGATCGCCGCCGCGCTGACGGGCGGGCACAAGCCGGTCGTTTTCTCCCGCGGCAATCACGACATGCGCGGCAACTTTGCCGAGCAGTTTGCCGCCTATACGCCGAGCGAGAACGGCAACACCTATTATACGTTCCGTCTCGGCGACATTTGGGGGCTGGTGCTCGACTGCGGCGAGGACAAGCCGGACGGTCATGCGGAATACGGCTGCACCGTCGCCTGTCACGATTTCCGTCTGCGGCAAACGGCGTTTCTGAAAAACGAGATCGAAAAAGCCGCCTTTGCGGCGGACGGCGTGAAAACGCGGCTGGTGATCGTGCACAATCCGTTTACCCATCGACTCAAACCGCCCTTTGACATTGAGGACGAGATCTTCGGCGAATGGACGCGGCTCATCCGTGAGCACATCCGCCCGCACGCCTATATCTGCGGGCACCTGCATCACCTCGGCGTGCACAAAACGGGCAGCGCGTTTGACGACAGGGGTCAGGGCTGCCCTGTCGTTGTCGGTGCAAGACCGGGCGACAACGGCTATTTTGCGGGCTGCGGACTCATCATCGACGGCGACCGTCTCACGGTGCAGTTCACCGACAGTGACGGCGCGACGCTGGCAACCGTCGAGGCAGCACCGTGAACGCTGCCGTTTTTGCGTCCCGCCGCCTGGCGGAGACGGACCTCAACCGCCCCTGCGCGCGGCTCGAACTGTACACCTATTGGTGCCGTGAGGCGTTTGCTGCAGGGGAACAGTGGAATTATAAAACGCACAGCCATTCCTTTTTTGAGCTGCATCTGTGCCGCGGCGGCTCATGTGTTTTGCAGCTGCCGCACGGCGCGGTGACGCTGGAAAAGGGGCAGCTTTTGCTGCTGCCGCCGCACATGCCGCACACGCTTTTGCGCCTTTCTTCCGATTTTCGCAAGCTCGTTTGGGGCTTCAAAGCGCCGCCCGAAACGGGTGCGGCGCTTGCCGCCGCGCTTTCTGTGCCGCAGCCGACGGCGACGCCGTCGGAGATGGCAAATGCGGCGGATCTGCTGCTTTCCCTTGCCGCCGCACCGTGTGACGGTGCCTATGCGGTGATGGTGGGGCAGCTGGAGCTTTTGTATGTGCTTTCGCTGCGATGCTTTGCGCCGCAGAGAAAGGAGAGCGCCGCGTGCGATGCCGCCGACCGTCTGCCTGCGGTGCGGCAGTTCATGCTCGACAACCTTGCCTGCGGCTTCACTGTGCGGGAAATTGCCGCACAGTTTTATATGAGCGAGCGGCAGTTTTACCGCCTGTGTGTCAAGGGGGCGGGCATGACGCCGCACGCGCTGCGCGAGTCGCTGCAAATGGAGAAGATCCGCGCACTTTTGTCCGAAACGGACATGTCCCTTGCCGCCATCGCGGCAGAGGTCGGATTTGCCGATGCGTTTTCGCTCGGACGCTTTTTCAAACGGCATGAGGGCTTGCCGCCCGCCGCCTATCGCCGTGCGCTGAATGTCCGAACGGGATAGTTTTTTGTCCTTTGCGGACATGGAAAAACCGACGGCTTCGATGTATGCTGACCGTAGAGAGGTGAGCATATGCAACAGATCCGAAAAGGGGTATACCCCACCATGATCACGCCGTATACCAAAGACGGTGAGATCGACTATGCCGCTGTGCGGCGGCTGACGGAATGGTATATCGAAAAGGGCTGCACCGGCATTTTCGCCGTGTGCCAGTCAAGCGAGATGGCATTTTTGAGCCTTGCCGAGCGGGTGAAGCTCGCCGCGACCGTCACAGAGACGGCAAACGGCAGGGTGAGCGTCGTCGCGTCGGGGCACTGCGCCGAAACGCTGTCGGAGCAGACAAAAGAGGTGCGCGAGATCGCAGCGACCGGCGTGGACGCGTTTGTGCTTGTCAGCAATCGGCTCGACCTGCACGGCGACGGCGACGACGTGTGGATCGAAAACGCCGCCCGCCTGTTGGACAAAACGGGGGATGTGCCGCTTGGCATCTATGAATGTCCGAAGCCCTATAAACGGCTGCTGACGCCCCGCATCCTCGACTGGTGTCTTGAAACAAAGCGCTTTTTGTTCATCAAGGACACCTGCTGCGATCCGACGTTGCTGGATGCGCGGCTTGCGCAGCTGCGGGGGAGCGACCTTTTGCTGTTTAATGCCAACGCGCAAACGCTTTTGTATTCTCTGGAGCGCGGTGCGGCGGGCTATTCGGGCATCATGGCGAATTTTCATCCCGATCTTTTTGCCTGTCTCTGCGCACATTTTGCGGAGGATGCGGAAAAGACAAAAAGGCTTTCCGCGCTGCTCGGCATGATGGCGTGGACGGAAAGCTCCGCCTATCCCTGCACGGCGAAATGGTATCTGAACGCACACGGCGTGCCGATGAACACCGCCGCCCGCAGTGCGGATGAAAAGCTGCTCACCCCCTATCAGAAGCTGACGGTGGAGCAGATGGAGACGCTCGCCGCGGCAGCAAGAAAGGAGTTTTTCTGATGAAAGCACACAAGGCGTGGAGCTATGCGCCCTACCGTCCGCCGTTTGTTGAAGTCGGCGACATCTATATCTGCCGCATCGTGCCCGATGCGGACAGCATCACCTTTTCCTGGCTGCCCGTCGGCGATGTGACCTACACGGTCTGTTGCGCGCGGCGCGGCGAAACGCCGCAGCCGATCGGCAAAACGACGGATACGACCTTTTGCATCACGGGACTGGAGACTTCTGCGGAATATGCCTTTTTCGTGGAAGCGGAGGGCAAAAAAAGCCGCACCCGCCTTGCCCGCTGCGGCACGGCGTTCGGCACGACGGTCAACTATCTTCATCCCGAGGACGACGCCTACCGTTTCTCCGGCCGTTTTCTCTGCAGCCCCTCGCTTTTGCGGCTGCCCGACGGCGGACTTTTGGCGTCGATGGATCTTTTTGCGGGCGACCACCCGCAGAACCTGACGCTCATTTTCCGCTCGGACGACGACGGCAGGACGTGGCACTATCAGTGTGAGCTGTTCCCCTGTTTTTGGGGCAAGCTGTTTTTGCAGGGGGAGCGCGTGTTCATGCTCGCCTGCTCCACCGAATACGGCGACCTGCTCATCGGCAGCTCGGATGACAGCGGCAGGACGTTCGGCGAGCCGACGGCGCTGCTGCGCGGGGGCGGCGGCAAAAACGCCGAGGCAGGCGTGCACAAAAACCCGCAGCCGGTCGTCACCTTTGACGGACGGTTGTATACCACGCTGGAATGGGGCAACTGGGGACGGCGGTATCACGCAGCGATGGTGATGAGCGCTCCCGCCGACGCCGATCTTCTGGATGCGGACAGCTGGACGTTCAGCGAGCCGGTGCGGTATGACCCCACATGGCAGGGCGTACCCGCAGGCTCGACCACGGGCAACATCGAGGGCTGTCTCACGGTGGTGAACGGAAAGCTTTATAACATCATGCGCTATGACATGGAAAAGCTCACCCGCAACTGGGGGCTCGTGGTGGCGTATGAAGTGAACACGGAAAATCCCGCCGCGCCGCTCACCTACAGCCACTGCATCGAATTTCCCGCCAACAACGCCAAATTTGAGATACAGTTTGACGAAAAAACGGTGCGCTATTATTCCATCGTTTCGCGCATCACGGACGGGGAGCATCGGTGGGCGCGCAACATCCTGTCGGTGCTGACGTCAAAGGACGCGGAGCATTGGGAGCTTTTGACCGACATCATGAATTGCGGCGACGAGGATCAGCAGAAGATCGGCTTCCAATATGTGGATTTCTTCATCGAAAACGGCAGGATCTATTATCTCTGCCGCACCGCCATGAACGGCGCAGACACCTTCCACAACAGTAACTACAGTACCTTCGGGACATATACCATATAAGGTCAACGGGAACGGGGCAGCATGCCCCGTTCTTTTTTGTAGAAAGAAAACCACGCGATAGTCGCGTGGTTGGATAAAGGTTAACCGGTGA
>URNF01000060.1 GCA_900549155.1 uncultured Oscillospiraceae bacterium
ATCGCCACGGCGGGGCAGACGGCGCTGCACACGCTCACGGGCTGGGACGTCTGGTCAGTGAACCTTGCGATGTACGTGATCTCGGTGCTCGTCTACGAGCTTGACCTGCGCCATCGGTTCGAGGATGCACAGCGGGCGATGAATGGACTAATGCGCGACCCGAGGCTCAACACGTCGCTTGCCTGCATGTTCATCGGCCTGATGCAGGGCCCCGCCACCGTGACGATCTGCGGCGGCATGGTGGACACGATGGCGGGCGACCACCTCAAAACGATGAAAAGGCGGCGGTCGCCACGTACCTCCGCCACATTCCCGAGGCTATGGTGCCGACGTTCACGGGCGTTATCGTGGCGTGCAGCATCAGCGGCATTTCCATTTCATCCTTTTTCGTGTGGATGATCCCGATGGCATTGCTGACGCTTCTGGCAATTTACCTTGTCTATCTGCGCCGCGTGCCGCGCACAGTCGGCGAGACGGGACGCAGCAAAAAAGAGTGCGTGCGTCTGCTTTTGCGGAGCCTGTGGTCGCTGCTGCTGGCAATCGCGGTGATCATCGTGTTTTCGCTGCCGACGTGGGCCGTCGTGACGGTCATCGCGACCGTCAACGCGCTGGTCGAAAAATTCTCTGTGCAGGAGGTGCGCGATGCGGTCGTCAAGGGCTTTGACCTGAAATCGCTGCTTGGCATCACGATGACGTATGTCTTCAAGGACCTTTTGATCCTTGGCGGCGTGATCGACGTGCTGCCGACGTATTTCGAGCATCTGCCCATTCCGGCGTTTCTGGTGCTCGTGATCCTGTACGCGTTCGGCACGCTGGTCGCGGGATCGAGCGCTGCGGCCGCGGCCTTTATCCCGCTGGCCTACACCATGATCCCGAACGGCGGCGCGTTTTTGCTGGCGCTGCTGATGAGCGTCAGCTTCGCCTCGAGTCAGCTGAGCCCCACGCACATCTGCACGGCGATCATCTCAGACTATTTCGGCGTCACATTCTTCGCCACGGTCAAAAAGCTCCTGCCGCTGTTTCTGCTCACCGTTCTCATCGCCTGCGGCTATTACATGCTGCTGACGGCGGTATTCTGAAGAAAACAAACAAGGCCTGTGCCAAGCAGCACAGGCCTTGATCGATTTGCTGTAAAGGGAAAATCAAAGGGAAAACAGAGCAAAAAGTGCAGACCCTTTCCCCTAAACGGAGATTTCGGGCGATTTTCAGAGAAAACCGGGATTTGAAAAACACAAAAATGCGACTAATTTAATATAAAAAAGAAAGGATTCCAAACATTTCTGCTTGAAATCCTAACTTCTGGAGGTGACACCCAGATTTGAACTGGGGAATGAGGGTTTTGCAGACCCTTGCCTTACCACTTGGCTATGTCACCGTATGGAAAAAGGAGCAAATGCTTTGCTCCTTTTTCATTTGGAGCGGGCGACGAGGCTCGAACTCGCTACCTCCACCTTGGCAAGGTGGCGCTCTACCAGATGAGCTACGCCCGCAAATGGTGCCTCCGGTCGGAGTCGAACCAACGACACGCGGATTTTCAATCCGCTGCTCTACCAACTGAGCTACAGAGGCATATCAAGCCGCTGTTGCAGCCTGATAATGGCGACCACGAAGGGACTCGAACCCTCGACCTCCGGCGTGACAGGCCGGCGTTCTAACCAACTGAACTACATGGCCACATTTTGGTGGGAACAACAGGGCTCGAACCTGTGACCCCCTGCTTGTAAGGCAGGTGCTCTCCCAGCTGAGCTATGCTCCCCCGTTGCTCGCACAAGCGACGGGTTATATCTTACTATATAGACCGCCTTTTGTCAAGCGTTTTTCAAAAAGTTTTCCAACTTTTTACCGCTTTTTTTGCACAGAGAGCAGGTGTTCCACATCGTCACGGGTGAAACGGTAGGTTTTATCACAGAACGAACAGCGCACCGCCACCAGCCCTTCCTCGTCCGGCAAATCGCGCAGCTGGTCGGCAGGCATAGACAAAAGCGCACGCTCCACACGCGCACGGCTGCAGTTGCAGCGATAGGTCGGCTCGTAGGTATCCAGCACGTCAAACGGCATGCCGTCAAGCGCCTTTTCGCAGATCTGAAGCGGCGTCATCCCCGCAGACAGCATTTCGGTCATCGAACCCAGCGCGGCAACGTTTTTCTCCACCTTGTCGATGATCTCCTCGGGACACATCGGCAAAAGTTGAATGAGCAGACCGCCCGCCACCTTCACCGAAAGATCCGGTTCCACCAGCACGCCGAGCGCGCAAACGGTCGGCGTTTGTTCACTGATCGCATAATAGGCGGTCACATCCTCCGCAATCTCGCCCGACGCAAGCGGCACACATCCGGCATACGGCTCACCGCTGCCGGAATCCCGTATGACATACAGCATGCCGTCTTTCCCCAAAGCGCCGCTCACATCCAGCTTGCCGTTCGGCTTCAGCGGAATTTCCACCACGGGATTTTGCGCATAGCCGCGCACATTGCCCGCACTGTCCGACACGGCGATCAGCGTTCCCGCCGGTCCGCCTCCGTTTATTTTCAGCGTCACGGTGTCGTCTTTTCCCTTGAGCATAATGCCCATCATGGAAGCTGCCGTCAGCAATCTGCCGAGCGCCGCCGTCACCACCGCAGAGGTGGCGTGAAATTTTTCCGCCTGTGCCGCGATGTCCGCGGAATCCATCACCATCGCCATCACCGCGCCGTCGCGCGTCAGGCAACGCAATACCTTCCCCATTTTATTCATTCCTGCCTTTCCTTGCCACAAAAACCCAGCGCTGCTCCGTTTCCGACGGCGGCGCAAACGTCCGCTCGCCGAACAGTGCCGCCGTCTCAAAGCCCGCTTCCCGCAGCAGGCGATGCCATGTCGCCTCACTGTAGGCACGCTCACGCACTTCCTCGGTATAGCGCTCATACACCTCGCCCGTCGGCACAAAGAAGTTCAGCTCCATACGCACTTCCCTTGTGTGCGGGAAATAGGTGTTCTGCCATGCACAGAATACATCCTCACAGTCAAATGTATACGCGTTGTCGCCCAAAATATGTGCGTGCTTATACGGCGTGTTGACGTCGAAGATCAGCACGCCGCCGACAGGTAAGCTGTCCGCCACACCGCAAAGTGCTGCCTTCACGGCGGCAGTCGTCGTCAGATGGCTGAACGAATCCAGCATGCACACGGCACCGTCCACCGTGCCGCCCAGCTCCAAAGCGCACATATCCTGACAAAGCAGCAGCGCCTTTTTTCCGAACGGCGCGGTCTTTTGCTGTGCCGATGCCAGCATCTCCGCCGAGCCGTCCACGCCGATCACCCGCATTCCTCTTTTCAGCAGCTGCTCGGTGAGACTGCCCGTGCCGCACGCAAGATCCAAAACGGTTTTCGGCTTTTTCCCGGAAAACCGATCGAAAAGTGCCAGTATATACTCCGCCCACGCCGCATATTCCACATTTTCCGTCAGCGCGTCATAAAACGCGGAAAAAACCTCATAGCCCGCCATATATCACGCCTGCTCCTTTTGTCCGTCGGTGCGCATCTCGTGCGCCGCCTGCAGCGTGGCATTCGTGACGCTGCCGCCGATGATGCGGGCAAGCTCCTTTTCGCTGCCGTCGGCATCCAGCGGCAGCACCGTCGTGCAGGTGCGCCCGTCCTTTATTGCTTTTTGTATCAGCAGATGATGATGCCCGCGCGCGGCGATCTGTGCCAAATGTGTCACGCAGAGGATCTGTCGATGCGCCGCCGTTTGCCGCAGCTTGATGCCGACCTTCACCGCCGCATGACCGCTGATGCCCGTGTCTACCTCGTCAAAAATGAGCGTGTCGATATCGTCCGTCTCCGCCATCACCGACTTGATCGCCAGCATAATGCGGGACAGCTCGCCGCCGGACGCGATCTGTGCGATCGGCTTGGCAGGCTCGCCCGGGTTGGCGGAAATGAGAAACTCCACATGATCGCCGCCGCGCACCGTCAGCGCCGTCTGCGTGATGGAAACGCAAAATTCCACACGCGGCATATCCAAAAAGCGCAGTTCCTCCGCCACGCGCTTTTCGAAACTCTCCGCCGCCTTCTTGCGCGCCGCTGTCAGCTTTTCCGCAGACTGCACCGTTTCCTCGCGCGCCTTGTCCAATTCCGCGCGCAGCGCCGCTGCCTGTTCGTCGGCAGTCTCGATCTGCGCCAGCTCGGCGCGGGATTTTTCCAATATCTCCAGCATTCCGGCGGCATCCGTGCCGTATTTCTTGGACAGACGGTGCAAAAGCTCCAATCTCTCCTCTGTCCGTTCTCTGTCCTGCTCGTCAAAGCTCATGCGTCCCGCAGCGTCGGCAAGCTCGTTGCCGCACGCTTCCAGATCATACATGAGCGAATCGAGCCGTGCAGACAACGGCGAAAGCGTTGACAGCAGCCCGCTTGCATGACGCAGCGACTCGGCAGCCTCATTCACCGAAGAACAGGCGCCGCCCTCATCGCTGCCGTTCAACAATGCGTCGGCGCGACGCAGATAGTCGGCGATCTTTTCGCTGTGACGGTAAAACTGGTGTTTTTCTTCCAGCGCGTCTTCCTCACCCGCCGTCAGTGCCGCCGCTTCCAGTTCATTGATACGGTAGCGCAGAATGTCCATACGCTCCTGTTTTTCCGATTCTGCGGTCGTCAGCTTTTTCAGCGCGCGGCTGATGTCGCAATAGCGGTGATATGCCGCCTCATAAGTCTCCCGCACCGCGTCGTATGCGCCCATTTTATCGAGATAGGTCAGATGCTTTGCCACGTCGAAAAGCGACTGATTTTCGTGCTGCCCGTGAATGTTGACGAGCATCGCCCCCACCTCGCGCAAAAGCGACACCGTCGCGGGCTTTCCGTCGATGCGACAGGTGCTTTTCCCGTCGGCGCGGATGGTGCGTTCGATGAGCAGTGTCTCATTGTCGACGGCATAGCCCGCCTCTGTAAGGCGCGCTTTCACCGTGTCGGAAACATCGGAAAACACAGCAAAGACCTGTGCCTGTGCACAGCCCGTGCGCACCAAATCGCGCCGCACGCGTTCGCCGAGCACAGCGTTGATAGCATCAATGAGAATGGATTTTCCGGCACCCGTCTCACCGGTCAACACGTTAAAGCCGCTGTGGAAATCCACATCGGCTTCTTCGATGACCGCTACATTTTCAATGTGTAAGCTGTAAAGCAACGCTTCGCACCGCCCTTTTCGGTAGTCTTGTTACTTTTGCAGAATTTTGCGCAGCTCCTCGGTCAGCTCCGCCGCACACTGCTCGTCCATGGCAATACCGATGAAGGTATCGTCGCCCGCCAGCGTGCCGATCAGACCGTCCCAATGCAGCGCGTCCATCGCCGCGCACACCGCCATTGCCATGCCGTTCATGCACTTGACAACGATGATATTCCCCGCAAAGTTCACATCGGTCACGGAGTCGGCAAACAGCGAATGGAACTTTGAAGAGATCTGCATCCCCTCGCGGCGCTCCACGGAATAGCGGTATCTGCCGTCCGCGCCCTGCAGCTTGACGAGCCGCATTTCCTTGATGTCGCGTGACACCGTCGCCTGTGTGACGTGATAGCCCTCGTTTTTCAGAAGATTTTGCAGCTCTTCCTGTGTGTCGACAGGCTGCCGCATGATGATTTCGAGAATTTTTGCCTGGCGTTTGACCTTCATTTCCAACCACCGTCCCTGCTGATGAGTTTTTTATCCAACACTTCATAAAAGGATTGCTGTCCCAAACGGATGAGCCGCGCTTTCTTTTCGGCGCGCCGCACCGTCACCGTCTCCCCCGCCGCCAGCGGAATTTCCACCTCGCCGTCCACCGTGAGAAACGTGTTCTTTTGCCCGTTTGCCGCCTGCACGCAAAGCGTCGTCTGCGCCGAAAACACAAGCGACCGCGCATACAGTGAATGGGGGCAGATCGGCGTCAGGAGCAGGCAGGACACCTGCGGATCGATCACGGGACCGCCCGCCGAAAGCGAATAGGCGGTGGAGCCTGTCGGCGTGGCGATCATGATGCCGTCCGCGCGGTAGCGGATCGCTTCCCCGCTGTCGCCCGTCACGGTCAGATCCACAAGCCTTGAAAGCGCTCCGCGCGACACGACCGCCTCATTCATGGCGAGGTAGGATGTGTCATGCGCCCGTGGGGTGACTTCCAGCAGCATGCGTTCTTCAACGGTGTAGGTCCCGTCAAACAGCAGACGCAGCACCTCAGGGTCGCCGATCTCCATGCCGGCAAGAAACCCCAAATGTCCGCCGTTAACGCCGAGCACCGGCAGTGCGAACTGCGCGGCATGCTTGGCAACGTGCATGATGGTGCCGTCGCCGCCGACCGCCACAATGAGATCGGGAGCATCACAGACCGCTCCCGTCAGATCCTCGGACGGCTGCAGCGTATGCTGTGTGACCTGCGCACCGAACGCCCGCAGCACGTCGCAAATGCGCTGCACCTCGGCGAGAGATGCCTGCGCTTTCTGATTGTTCATCACTGTGATCCGCATTGCGCTTTCACCTGCCTTTTTTGAGCGCTGTGTGCGCTTCTTCCACCGTTTTCTGTATCTTCGTCATCGGAAATGCGGTGGGTTCTGTATCACTATACACCAAAACGGCTAAAAATTCAATATTTCCTTCACCGCCGACGATCGGCGAAAAGGAAAGCGACATGACCTGCCACTGATTTTCCGCAAACCAGTCGCAAAGCGCCGTCAGCACCTGTCGGTGCACGCGGGGATTCTTCACCACGCCGTGCTTGCCGATCGCCGCTTTTCCCGCTTCAAACTGCGGCTTTATCAATGTGACCACCCGTGCGCCGCCCCGCAGATAGGGCACCACCGCAGGCAGCACCTGTCGCAGCGAAATGAACGACACGTCCACCACACAGATATCCACGCCGCCCACAGGCAACACATCCCGCAGACGCGCGTCGCGCACATCGGTCTGCTCCAGCACCACCACGCGCTCATCGGCACGCAGAGAGGGGTGCAGCTGATCCGTGCCGACATCAATGGCAAACACCTTTTTTGCGCCCGCCTGCAAAAGGCAGTCTGTGAACCCGCCCGTCGATGCGCCGACATCCATCGCCGTACAGTCGGCGACGGGCACATCGAGCATCGAAAGCGCCTTTTCGAGCTTTTCGCCGCCGCGCCCGACAAAGCGCAGCTCCCTTGTGTCACAAACGACCGCATCCTCTGCCGCGACCGCCTGCGCCGCCTTGACGGCGACTTTGCCGTTCACGGTGACAGCCCCTGCGGCAATGAGCGTTTTTGCCTTTTCCCTGCTGCTGACATGACCGTTTGCAACAAGAAAGGCATCAAGGCGGGTCTTCATGCTTTATCCCCCGCAAACAGGGAAAACAGCGCGTCCGCATCAAGCCCCGTTTCCCGCATTCCCTGTGCGGTCGTGCAGGGCGGCAGCGGCTGTTCGATGGCGCGGATGTCATATTTCCCGGTGTACCCGACGGACAAAAGCTGCGATGCCAGCAATTCGCCGATGCCGCCGCGTCGCGCGCTCTCTTCCGCGAAGATAATGCGGCGATAGCGGGTAAGTGTCTCAGGCAGTGCCTCAGGCAGCGGATAGATCTTATTGAGCTTCAAAACGGCGATCTTCACGCCCGTTTCCGCTGCGCGATCCGCCGCTTCCAGCACATTGGCAAGCAGACGCCCATAGGTGATCACCAGCGTGTCCCCCTCGTCGTTCAAAAACGTATACGGCGCATAATCGGGTTTCAGTGCGGCAAGTGCCGCAGGCTCACTGCCCTTCGGATAGCGCACGGCGGCAATGCCCGTCACGTCATACAACGCCTGCCGCAGATTGACACGCAGCTCGGCAAAGGTGGACGGTGCATAGATCGTTGTGTGCGGAACCGTCGTCAGAAACGGCACATCATAGATGCCCTGGTGCGTCTCACCGTCGCCGGGCACGATGCCCGCGCGGTCGATCGCCAGCACGATGTGATTGTCCATGAGCGCCGTATCGTTGAGCAGCTGGTCATAGGAGCGCTGCAAAAAGGTGGAATACACCGCAAACACGGGCAAAAGCCCCCCTGCCGCCATGCCGGAGGCAAAGGTCACCGCATGCGACTCCGCAATGCCAGTGTCAAAGCAGTGTGACGGGCTGCGCTCGGCAAAATGCTGCATGCATGTGCCGTGCTTCATCGCCGCCGTGATACCGACGATGCGCGCATCCTCTTTGGCAAGTGCGTCGATCTCCTCGCCGAAAACCGAGGAAAATGTCGGCACAGCGGACGGTGTCAGCGGCTTTTCGGGATCAAAGCGGCAAACGCCGTGATACGTACCCGGATCCTTTTCTGCAAATGTATAGCCTTTTCCCTTTACAGTCTCCGCATGGATCACCACGGGGCGATCCAGCACCCGCGCCGTTTCAAAGGCACGGCAGATCTGCAGGGTGTCATGACCGTTTATCGGACCGACATAATAAAATCCCATGTCCTCAAAAAAGGACACGTCCTTATAGATCGCGCGTTTCATGCTGTTTTTGCCGGTCAGAAGCAGCTTATACAGCGGCTCGCCGATCAGCGGAATGTGGCGAAACACCGCAGCAACGGCATTTTTGAACCGCACATACCGCGGACGGGTGCGCAGGCTGGACAGATGCCGCGCGGCAAAGCCGACATTGTCGCCGATGGACATTTGGTTGTCGTTGAGCACCACGATCAGACGGTCATTGCTGCGTCCGGCGTTGCTCAGCCCTTCATAGGCAAGTCCACCGGTCAGCGCACCGTCGCCGATAACGGCGATCGTATAGTCATCTTCAGCGAGCAGCTTTTTGGCTTTTGCAAATCCGTTGGCAGCAGAAACAGAGGTGCTGCTGTGTCCCACCACAAAGGTGTCATAGGGACTCTCCTTCGGATTGGGAAAACCGGAAATTCCGCCCATTTGGCGCAGGGTCTGCATCTGCTGCGCGCGCCCTGTAAGCATTTTATACACATAACACTGGTGTCCCACATCCCACACGATGCGATCCTTCGGCGGATCAAAGCAACGCAAAAGCGCCACCGTCAGCTCCACGATGCCGAGGTTGGACGCGAGATGTCCGCCGGTCTCGGAAATCGTCTCAATGAGACGGGTGCGGATCTCCGCGCACAGCTCGTCGAGTGCTTCCCGCGGCACGTCCTTCACATTCTGCGGTGTGGCAATGCCATCCAGTATGGCTTTACTATCCATCATATCCTGTTCAGCGCCTTTTGAAGGCCTCTCCCTTTTTGCACAAAATCAGTGATCCCGCACAAGCAGCGCCTGCGCCAATGTTTTCAGATTTTCCGTGTCGCCGTCAAATGCCGCAAGTGCCTTCACGGCGGCAGCGGTGTTCTCGGCAGCCAGCCTTTTCGCTTCGTCCAGCCCCAGCAGCGACACATAGGTCACCTTTTCATTCACCGCGTCGCTGCCGACGGGCTTGCCCATCATTTGCGCCGTGGACGTGACATCCAGGATATCGTCGGTGATCTGGAAACAAAGTCCGATATGCTCGCCGAACGCCGTGGCTGCCGCCACCTTTTCGGCATCGCCCCCGCCGACGATCACGCCCATGGCACAGGCAGCGCGCAAAAGCGCCGCCGTTTTTCCGTCCTGCAGCGCGTTGAGACACGCGCGGTCGATCGCTTTGCCCTCGCTTTCGAGGTCGATCACCTGACCGCCGACCATACCCATGATACCGGCGGCGTCCGCCAGCGTTTTTGCTGCAGCCACCGTCGCTTCTGCCGACACACCCTTTGCCGCCAGCATCACTTCAAAAGCGCGCGTCAGCAGCGCATCGCCCGTCAAAAGCGCCATTGCTTCGCCGAATGCGACATGCGCTGCAGGCTTTCCGCGGCGCAGGGGGCTGTTGTCCATGCACGGCAGATCGTCGTGCACCAGCGAATAGCTGTGGATCATTTCCACGCCTGCGGCAAACGGCAGTGCCCGCGCGGCATCGCCGCAGCACAAACGGCAGAATTCCATTGTGAGCACCGGACGGATGCGTTTTCCGCCGTCCGTGCAGGCATAGGTCATCGCCTGCACCACCGTGTCCTGCCGCGTGCCCGCAGCGGGAAGATAAGTCGGCAGCGCTTCCTCAAAGCGACGGCAATGCGCCGCCATCATGTCGGTATACAGTTTCATTTTCTTCCTCCGAAACGGTCAGGACAGCGCGGCGCCCATGTCCTCGCCCTGCCTGTCGGTGAGCACCTCGCCGTCACCGTCCGCCGTCAGCTTCAAGATCTTCTGTTCGGCGTTTTTCAGCTTGTCCGAGCAAAACGCCGTGAGCTTTGTTCCCTCTTCAAACAGCCCCAGCGACTCATCCAGCGTACATTTCCCGCCTTCCAGCGCGGAGACGATCTCCTCGAGTCGCTTCATCGCCGTTTCAAAGGTCTGTTGTTTTTCAGCCATTGTCCGTCACCTTTCCCTCTATATCCTCTACCGTGCAGCGGAGCGTTCCGTCGCACAGATCCATGTAAAGTGTGTCACCTTTGCAGACGTCAGCAACCGCCGTGACGACCCGTCCGCTTTCCGTGTGCGCCATCGCATAGCCGCGCGCTAACACCTTCAGCGGGCTCAAAGCGTCCAGCTTTGCCGCCGCGGCGGAAAGCCGCGCCCGCGTTTCCTGCAGGGCAGTTTTGGCACTGTGCTCAAACGAGCGCGTCAAAAGATCCAGCTGCATCGCCCTCTGTTCGACATAATAGGTCGGCGAGGACAGCGCTTTTTGGCGGTGCAGCAGCTGCAGCTGCGTCCGCGCCTTTTCGAGACGGGTGCGCATGAGCACCGTCAGCTGCACCTGCGTTTGCCGCAGCGAAAGCAAAAGCTCCGCCATGTCCGGCACAGCCAACTCCGCCGCCGCGGACGGCGTCGGCGCGCGCAGATCGGCGGCAAAATCACAAAGGGTGAAATCCGTTTCGTGTCCCACGGCGGAGATCACGGGGATTTCCGACGCAGCAACGGCGCGGCAAACGCGCTCATCGTTGAATGACCACAGCTCTTCAAGCGAGCCGCCGCCGCGTCCGATGATGAGCACGTCGGCAGCCTTTTCCCTGTTCATGCGTTCAAGCGCCGCCACCAGCTGCTCCGGCGCGCCCTCGCCCTTGAAAACGATCTGCAGCTTGACCGTGTTTTCCTGCAGCTCGGAAAGGCTGCGCTCGAGCAGCACCTTGCCGCGGTTCATGATGCCGACATGGTCGCACACGTCCTCCAGCTCGCGCAGGTTGT
>URNF01000061.1 GCA_900549155.1 uncultured Oscillospiraceae bacterium
GGTCGTGAGATCGTGACAGAAGGTCATGCCGTTTCCCACCGATTTCGCTTCGCGCGCATAATCGATGCGGGCGACCGGCTCCTTTTCCTCGCCGCGGGCATACAGATACAGCATCTCCCCCGCCTTACCGAAGGTGCGACGCAGAAGCAGCAGATCGGCGTTTGCCAGATCACCGATGGTGTGTATCGCCATTTTGTGCAGCGTTGCGGCAACGGAATTGCCGACATACAAAAGCGTTTCCACCGGCAGCGGATGCACGATGCGCTCCACAGCGTCACGGGGGATCTCGGTGGTAGCGTCGGGCTTTTTGTAGTCACTCCCCAATTTGGCAAACACCTTGTTGAAGGACACGCCGACCGAAATGGTCAGCCCCGTCTCCTCCCGCACTTCCCGTCTGAGACGGTCGGCAATTTCGCGTCCCGACCCGAAAAGCCGTCTGCTGCCGGTCACATCCAGCCACGATTCGTCGATGCCGAACGGCTCCACCATATCGGTATAGCGCGCATAAATAGCGTTGACACGCTTGGAATACGCAGCATACTCTCTGTGATGGGCGGGCACCAGCCGCAGGTCGGGGCACTTGCGCTGCGCTTTCCAGATCGTTTCGGCGGTCACCACCCCCGCCGCCTTTGCAAGCTCGTTTTTGGCAAGAATGATGCCGTGGCGGCTGTCGGGATCGCCGCACACCGCCATCGGCACGTTGCGCAGCGCAGGATCGCGCACCATCTCCACCGACGCAAAAAAGCCGTTGCAATCGCAATGTAAGATCGTCCGATCCATGCCGCACCTCTCCTAAAAACAAACATTTGTTCTTTATCAGTATACACGCATATTCCCTGCTTGTCAACACATATACTGTAAAAAAGGAGGGGGCCTTTATGAGCATTGATTGGAAACGCAAGCTGAGCAGCCGTAAGTTTTGGGCGGCGATCATCGGATTTATCACGCCGCTTTTGTTATCGTTCGGTGTGTCCAACGAGCAGGTCACGCAGATCGCGGGCATCATCATTTCCGGCGCGACAGCCATCGCCTACATATTGGGAGAGGGACTTGTTGACGCCAACCATGCCGGGACGGCGGAAAAGACGGAAGATGAAACCTGACAGGAAAGCCGTCGGCGTGTGCCGACGGCTTCTTATCATTTCTGTATGTTCTTCTTTTTATACCCGCAGTCGCAATAGGGCCCGCCGGAAGCGATGGTGTATTCCCGCACAAAATCCGTCGCGCCGCCCGCCTCACTCATCGTATAGTCAAGGTGGCACAAAGCGGGTGTGAGGTCATACAGTCCGAGCTTTTCCATCAAAACGCAGATGCCGCATTTTGTGAACCGCCCCTCATAGCCGCTGCCGTCGGGATATTCATAGAAATCCATGTTCCACGAATAAGGATTGCGGTCGGCGGCTTTCAGCGCCGCCGTCTTTTTCATGCCGTCGATGTCCTTTTCGGTGTATTTCGCTTTTCCGCTTTTGCGGCAAAACCATTTCATCGGCTTTGTCATCATGGCGCGTGCGTAGTATTCCGTCAGCCTGTCCACATCCGGTCGCTGCGGCATGGAAAGGATGAACGCCGCGACAAGGGCGCAGTTGACAAGGTTCATCTTGAAGCGATCGCCCTTTTCAAATTCCGGCACCTCTGCGATGATCTGCCTATAGCGCGGCTTTGCCTTTTTGGCGATATCCTTCGCCGTGGCAGCATCATAGCCGAACACATCAATAAGTTTCCTTTGAAACGATCCCGCAAACAGCGTCCACATGCCCATGGGCATTCCGAAATATTTCATTTTGTATCCCCCGCAATCTTCGTTTTGAGCACCGCCACTGCACACGGGACTCTGCCCGTGCACAGGGTATAGTCGGCATCCGTATACCCCGCATCCGCGAAAAACCGTTTATAGGTATCAAGCGTAAATTCCCGTTTGAAATCCGCGCCCGCCTTGTCGAGGACACCCGAAGTGCCGTTGAGCGTGCTCTTTATATAGGTCGGAATGATCAGCCTGCCGCCGGGCTTACACACCCGTTCAAGCTCATGCAGCGCCGCATACGGATCATCCAGCAGATGGATCACATTTGCAGCAACGACCGCGTCAAAGCACCCGTCGGGATACGGAAGCTGCAGAATATTTGCCTGTGCAAAGGTGATGTTGCCGTGTTTTTTGCATTTCCGCTTTGCCCGTTTGAGCATTTTTGCGGAAAAATCGGTGGCGACAAGGCTTTTGCAGCGGGGTGCGATCACATCGGTGAGAAGTCCCGTGCCGCAGGCACATTCCAGCACCTTGTCGGACGGAGCGATCCGCCTTTCCACCGCCGCGCAAAGCGCCCGATCGGCTTTTCTGTTGATGACGTTGGCAAAAATGTCATACGCCCAAGCAACTCTGTCCCAAAACATCTGTTGTCACCCCTGCGGTTCGTTTTTCAAAAAAGGCAGCTGCGGCAGCCTGTTTTCCTCTATGATCGTGCACAGCATTTCCGCAAAGCCCTGCGGGTCGCGGATCTGATACTGCATGTGGTTATGTCCCGCAAAGATCGGGAAATTGCCCATCGGATACGCCTTCATGACGGCGTCCCTGTATTTCAGGTGCTCCTCGACACTGCCGAATGCGAAAAAGGCATGGCTTTGCAGCGTCTCCGTCAATGGCGGAAACGGTTTATTTTCCAGACTGTCCGAAAGCTGACGGCGCAGATTGCCGTATCGCAGCGCCTTGCCTGCGGCGATGAAATAGGGCTTTATGGCATCGTCGTCGCACCACATGAGCTTTTTGAGCGTTTTGCCGTTTGACCGATACAGGCTGCGGATCGCAAAATATAAAAACGGCGTCATGATGCGGCGTGTCGTCCTGCCGATCTGCGCAAACTGTCCCCCGTCGAAGAAAGCATGCGAAACGGGCAGCTTTGTCTGCGTCAGAAACGCCATCGCCGGATCGGCACCGATGGACGACGCGACGACCAATGCAAGACTTTTCACCCCTTTGGAAGAAAGAAACGCCTCTGTCTGCCGCACCTCGTCCGCTTTGCTGCAATAGGTCTGCCCCGCACAGTAGACGGTAGAAGTCGGCAGGATACAGAAATATTTGTCACACAAGTGCTTTGCCACCGGCTCACTGCTTGCTCCCGTCACACCCATGGCATGAAAAAACAGCACGGCAGGACGGCGGCTGTCGCCGAAGGTTTCGAACAGCATCGTATCACCTCAATTCGGCAAAATAACGCGCACATTCCTTTTCGAGCGACTGCCACACCGGATACTGTGCGCCGTTTGCGTCAAAAAACGCTTTCAGATCTGCATTCAGTGCCCCCATCTCCCCGACAGCGTTCATGGCATGATCGGAAACGCAGATCTTGCCGAGAACGGTCGCGCACATCAGCTTGAAAAACCGCAGACAGGTCTTGCGATAGGCGTCGCCCTCAAATGCACTGTCGGCTTTCGGCAGGATCTCGTGACCGGCATCCCGTATGGCGCGATAGCCCTCGATGTTGGCGTCGATGAGACGGCTGAGATAGGCGGTGTCCTTTTTGAGCATTTTCAGATTGCCGTCGGTCTTGTAGCAAGCAAAAACAGCGGGAATGACAAACGCGGCATGGCACAGGAGATAGTCCCCCATGTTCGGTTCATAGGTGACCTTATATTTCGTTCCGTCAAAGATTTGCCCGATCAGCTTTCCGCCCGACGGGGCATCCTTCAGCGGTCCGATCGTGATCTTGTGCATATCGACCGAAACAACGCGGTCACTTTCCCGATGTCCCGCCGAGGACGCAAAGGCAAACAGCACGTTCTTCTCCGGGAAAAGCGCCGCCGTTTCCGCTGCACGCACGTTGTTGCCGACAAAGACGATGTTTTTCGTTTTGTTTGCCCGCAGAGCGTCCGCGACCGTTTCGATCTGCGTATAGCGCACAACGACAAAGATCACGTCATACAGATCGTCGGGCGCAAGCGTGGTCACAACGGGCATGCGGCTGACCGATGTGTGCCGCGACAGCACATTTTTGATGCGCAGCCCGTTCTTTTCGATCTCTTCTGCCCATTTCCCGCGCGCCAGCAGCGCGACGTCCTTTCCGGCACGCAGCAGACTTTTGGCGAGGTTGCAGCCGAGAACGCCCGCACCGTATACAAGGATTTTCATAGTAAAGCCCCCGTTTTGTGCTTCATTTCGGAATGTCACGCAGAAGTTAGTATAGGCTAACTGCTGCGTTTTTGAAATGCCGCCCGCGGCGGCATTTCGTTGACCCTTCCGGTTGCATTGTAGCACATACCGTTTCGTCTTTCAAGAGAAAATTTTATCTGCGCTCGTCGGTGCGGCACAGGCGATACAGCAGCACATATACCGCCGTCAGCAGTGCCGTTGCACCGACAAGCACGGCATACATCGCCCACAGCTCCGCCTTGTGACCGAAAAAGTATATGTTGCAGTCGATGGAGTCCCGTATGCTGTCAATCACCGTGTCGGGAAAGCCGCTTTCCGCCATCTTGCGGTAAGCCCCCGCAAGCGCGTGACTGCGCATGAGAGCGGTGCCGTATGTCCCCGGCAAAAACGACAGCACCTTTTGCAGTCCGTCGGAAAAGCTGGAGATCGGCATATAGGCGCCGCAGATAAAGCCATAGCCCGCGCTGACGATCGTGCCGACCGCCGACGCCTGTCCGTTGGTGGAAAGCGAGAAGTTGACACAGGAGGAAAGCGCTGTGCCGAACAGGGTCAGAAGCACCACGTCCAGCAGCATGAGCAGCACATCCCCCACCGTCATATACCAGCCGACGATCGCCAGGTACACAAGGCACACAGCAAAGGCGGCGACGGTAACGATGAGTGTCGTTGCCGCCGAGGCGAGAAAATAGCTCACTGCCAAGGTGGAACGCTTTACAGGCGACACCGTGATGTCGCGGCGCGCGCCGCTGACCTTATCCTGCACCATGAGCAGATTGGAGCAAAACGCCACCGTCACACAGCTTACCGCCAAAAGCGAGGAGATAAGCTGTCCGCCGACGGTCGCATCGATCACCGCACCGTCCAGCGGAAAACCGGCGGGCAATGCGGCGGAGAAGCTGTCGCGATAGACCTTTGCCAAAAACGTCGCATACAGCACAAGCAGGATCATCGGCGTGATGAGAGATGTAAAGAACATCCCCTTGTCTTTGAAGAACAGTCGCACATTGCGCCGTGTAAGATTACCGAGTCCCATCATCGACGGCACCCCCTGTCAGTTTCTTTCCGGTGACGGCAAGGAACACGTCGTCCATCTTGCCTTTTGTGATCTCATAGTCCTTGAAAAGTGCGGGATGCTGCAAAATGAGTGCCGTTGCCGCCGCCGTGTCCGGCACGGACACGCGCACCGCGTCGCGCAGCGGCTCACACGGCAGCTGCAAGACCGCTGCTTCTTTTTCTGTCACACCGTACAGGGTGACAAAATCCCCCGTATATGCATTTTTCAGCGCAAGCGGCGTTCCCTCGGCGGCGATCCTGCCGCTGTCCAAAATCACCACATAGTCGGCGTCCGCCGCTTCTTCCATATAGTGTGTGGTGAGCAGAACGGTCATGTTCTCCTTTTGCCGCAGCGTCTGCACCACCTGCCACAACAGATGGCGCGTCTGCGGATCAAGCCCCGTCGTCGGTTCGTCCAAAATCAGAATTTCCGGACGGTGCAGCAGCGCTCGCGCGATGTCGATGCGGCGGCGCTGTCCGCCGGACAGCTTTCCGACCGTGCGGGACAAAAGCGGTGTGAGCTCCAGCAGTGCGCAAAGCTCCGAAAGGCGCGCCTTGAACGCGCTGCCTGTGATGCCATACAGCGCTGCACGGCTTTGCAGGTTTTCCCGCACCGTCAGCGCGCTGTCCAGAACGGAATTCTGAAACACCACGCCGAGCCGCCGCGCGATCGGCGCCATGCCGTCCTCGATATTCTGCCCTGCCACCCGCACCGTGCCGCTGTCCTTGCGCAGCTGTCCGCACAGAATGGAGATGGTGGTGGATTTGCCGGCGCCGTTGACGCCGAGAAACGCAAACAGCTCCCCGCGCCGCACCGCAAAGGACAGATCCTGCACCGCTTTCACATCGCCGAAGGATTTGCACAAATGCGCGATTTCAATACTGTGTTCCATATGATCCCTACCTTTTCATGTGGCGTATCGCACCGAGGACGGCGGCAAGTACACCGTAAAGCACGCCGCCGATCGCCCAAATGAACCAGCTGTATTTTGCCTGTCCGTTGCCGTTCGGACCGAATGTGTAAAACAAAAATACGGCGGTCACAAGCAGCCAATAGCCCGTGGAAATGGCGGTATAAACCCCGCTGTTTGCCTTGTTTTTGCGGGTGTAGTCGCCCTCCTCGAGCAGCTTTTGCATCGCCGCTTCATAGGTGCCGCCCAAAACGAACAGAAAACAGCCGCAGGCAGCCATGAACAGCAAAAGGCACACCGCCGCCACATACACGATGTCGACAACGGAAAAGCAGATCGAAGCAAAAAGCGGCAGCACCGCCAAGATGCACAACACCGTCCCGCCGATGTTACAGCGGGTATAGGTCTTTTGAAAAGCCGCCTGGTGCTTCTGCACCATGCCCGTCACGCCGTATGCCGTTTCAAACGGTTCCTTTTCCAAAAAGGCAAACGCCCGCACCTTGGATGCGCAAATAAGGAAGATCGTGACAGCGACGGAGACAAGCAGCAACAGCACACACAGCCCCAGTCCTGCCGCCGCATTTTCGGGCAGCGGAAAACGCGCCGTTTCGGCAAGCCCACTAAGCAAAATGAGCGGGATCGGCGACAGCACGCACAAAAACGTTGCCAGCGCCATTTTCGGTGCCGCCGCTTTGCGCAGCGAAAGATAGAGCGCTGCTTCTTCCATCGTCACCCGCCGCAGGTTTTCTCCCGTTTCACCCTCTGCGGGCTGCGGCGCTTCCAATTCGTCCTTCAGGAGAAAATCCGTCGTGACGCCGAAAAGGCGGCTCATCTGCACAACCTTTTCCATGTCGGGAACCGACTGCGCCCCTTCCCATTTCGAGACCGACTGTCTGGTGACGCCGAGCTGTTCGGCAAGCTCCTCCTGCGACCATCCCGCCTTTTTCCGCAGCTCGATGATCTTATCTGCCAAAATCATAATGATACCTCCATCCCACCGCATTTGTGCAGCGATTTGATGGGTACATTCTACCGTGTTTCGCGGTTGCGCACCAGCAAGTACACCATGAAATCTGTCAACCTATGGTTGCACCAGCAGTTGCGTCGACAGTCTCTTCGGCAGTTTCTTCCGTTTCCTCAGGCTGCTCGGAGGTACAGTGCGGGCAGCGCGTGGCGTCGATGGCGATTTCCGATTTGCAGAAAGGACAGATCTTCGTCGTCGGCGCTTCCGGCTCTTGTTCTTTTTTCGGATGGATATGTACCTCGCTCAAACGGTTGATGCCCTTCACCAGCAGGAAGATCACAAAGGTCATGATGAGAAAATCGATGACCGCCGTGATGAACGTGCCGTAGTTAAAGGTGGTGACGCCGAGCTGCTTTGCCGTTTCGATCGACGTGACCGTCGCGCGGTCGACACCCTCGGGCAGGCGCAGAATGAGGAACTGCTCGTTGAAGTTGAGACCGCCGGTCAAAAGACCGATGAACGGCATGATGAGATCGTTGATAACCGATGTCACGATCTTTTGGAACGCACCGCCGACAATGACGCCGACCGCGAGATCCATGACATTGCCGCGCATGGCAAAGGTCTTGAATTCCGACATAAAGCCCTTGAGTTTTTTTCCGTTTTCCTTAACCGACATTTTCAGCACACTCCGTTTCTTCTTTTCGCGGCAGAAGCTTTCTTTTGATTTCTGTCGCGTCAAATTTTTCTTTGATCTGCACGCGGGCAAGGAAGTGCTTGTTGCAGGGCGTGCAGTGCATATTGGCGCTCAGTGCGCGGTTATAGCCGCGCCATTTGCCGTCGGTGGCAAGCTCCTTTCCGCATTGCGGACAGGCAAAGTGCAGGTATTCCGGCTTCACAAGCGGGTCGTCCCTGTCGGTGACATACCGATTTTTGAAGGTGATCCGACGGTAGAAAGCGGCATCTGCAGGCAGCAATATCTGTTTGAAGCTGTCGGCGTCATAAATTTTCTGCAGTACTCTGCCGGTCAGAATGCTGTCGTCCAGCGCACGGTGGTGCGCGACATCCTCCTCGTTGACGGAAAGCTGCTCACAGGCGGCGGAAAGCCCCACCTGCTGCGTGTTCGGCAACTCCATGCGCTGTTGATAATACGCCTGCAGATCCACATAGGCATGCATGAACGGGATGGTGTCCGTCTTGCAGAAATAGCGGTAGTTTTCCAGCAAAACGAGCAGGTCGGTGGTGCTCCAGGTGAGCACCACCGTTTCCGTTTTGCCGATAAAGCGCCGCAGCCCCGCCATTGCGCCCGTGAACGTGCCGCCGTCGGTCAGCTCCTCGTCGGTGATGCTGGTGAGATTGGTGACGAGATCGGTGAGCTTTTTGCTGACGGCGGGATGAATGATCGCCTGGAAGCGATCCACCTCACGCAGCGTTTCGTCCAGCTTCACCGCGCCGATCTCGATGATCTCATTGAAATAGCCGTGCACCTTTTTGACGTAGGATCCGTTCCATTCCAGATCGATGATCACATAATTCATGCTTACGCCATCGCTCCCAGCTTGCCGCCCGCCAGCACGTGGAAATGCAGATGGAACACCGTCTGACCGGCATCCTCACCGCAATTTGTCACCACGCGATAGGAAGAGATCCCCAATTCCTTCGTGATGGCAGCGATCTTCTCATAGATATATGCCACGATGGCGGCATTGTCCGCCGTCAGTGCGGACGCCCCGGCGATGTGCTCCTTCGGAATGACCAGAAAATGCGTCGGCGCTGCCGGTGCGATGTCATAAAACGCCAGGATCTTATCGTCCTCATAGACCTTGTTTGACGGGATTTCCCCGGAAATAATTTTGCAGAAAAGACAATCCACAACGATCCCTCCTTATTTCAGAAAACCGGCGACAATGCCCTCTGCCGCCTGCAGTGCGTTCGCAACGGCTGCGGTATCCTTGCCGCCCGCCATGGCGATGTCCGGTCTGCCGCCGCCCTTGCCGCCGCAGAGCTTCGCCACCTCGCGCACGATGTTGCCCGCGTGCGCACCCGCCTTGACAGCGGCAGGAGCGCAGAAGCAGCCGAGCGTGACACTCGTCTCGCCGACGCCGGCAAGCACCACGACCGTGTCCTCGCCCACCGTGTCGCGGCAGCTCTCGCACAGCGAACGGAGCGCATCACCGGAGACGCCGTCAAACGCCGCCGTGATGAGACGCACCGCGCCGACCGTTTTGGCGGTGTCGAGCATGGTGCGGATCTTGTCGGCGCTCTCGGCGGCTTTCATGTCCTCAAGCGCCTTTTCCGTCGCCTTCCATTCGCTCATGACCTGTGCGGCACGGCGCACCACGTCGTCGGCGGAATTGGCTTTCAGCGTGTCGGCAGCCTTTTCGAGCGTTGCCGTGTTTTCACGCAGCAGCGCCAGCACATGGCGACCGGTCACCGCTTCGATGCGGCGCACACCCGCCGCAACAGAGCTTTCGGAAAGAATGCGGAAAAGTCCCAGCGAGCCGGTGGCAGCAACATGCGTACCGCCGCAGAACTCCACCGAAACGCCCGGCACTTCCACCACGCGCACGATGTCGCCGTATTTCTCGCCGAACAGCGCCATAGCGCCGAGCTTTTTCGCTTCGGCGATCGGCATTTTGCGGATGTTTGTCGTGATATTTTCAAGGATCCAGCTGTTGACGAGATCCTCTGTCTTTTGCAGCTCCTCAGCCGTCATGGCGGAGAAATGCGTGAAGTCAAAGCGCATACGGCTGTCGTTCACCAGCTGACCCGCCTGCTGCACATGCGTGCCGAGCACCTGACGCAGCGCCGCCTGCAGCAGATGTGCCGCCGTGTGGTTGCGCATGGTGTCCGCGCGGGTCATGTCGTCCACCTGTGCCGTCACCGCGTCCTGTACGCAGACCGCACCCTCGCGCACCGTACCGCTGTGCACGATAACGCCGTTGTGCGTTTTGACGGTGTTCTCCACATCGAAAGCGCCGTTTTCGGCAGTGATCACGCCGACATCGCCGACCTGTCCGCCGCTTTCGGCATAGAACGACGTCGTGTCCAGCACCAGTGCCGCCGTTTCGCCCGCCACAGCACTCTCGACCACTTCGTTATCCTTGATGATCGCGACGATCTTTGCGGCGGTCTTTGTCGTTTCATAGCCGACAAACGCGGTCTTGTCCATGTGCTCCGCCACGCTTGCGCCGCCCTTCCAGGCATCTGCGCCCGCGTCCTTGCGGGCGTTGCGGGCACGCTCCTTCTGTTCCTGCATCAGGCGGAGGAATTCTTCCTCATCCACCGTCATGCCCTTTTCTTCCAGAATGTCCTGCGTCAGATCCAGCGGGAAGCCATAGGTATCATACAAACGGAAAGCGTCCGCACCGGACAGCACCGTTCCCTGCATTTTTTTGAGCGTTTCGTCGAGCAGCGCCAAGCCGCTGTCGATGGTCTTGCCGAAAGCGACTTCCTCGGTGTGGATAAGCTTTTTGATGAAGTCCTTCTTCTCCGCAAGCTCCGGATAGTGCGACAGATTTTCCTTGATGACCGTTTCCGCCACTTCATACAAAAACGGCTCGTGGATGCCGAGGAGACGTCCGTGCCGTGCGGCGCGGCGCAGCAGACGGCGCAGCACATAGCCGCGTCCTTCGTTCGAGGGCATGACGCCGTCGCCGATCATGAAGGTGGTGGAGCGGATGTGGTCGGTGATAACGCGCAGAGAAACATCGGTCTTGTGATCCTTGTGATATTCCACGCCCGCAATGCGGCTGATATGCTTCATGATGTTCTGCACCGTGTCGACCTCAAACAGGTTGTCGACGCCCTGCATGATGCAGGCAAGGCGCTCCAGTCCCATGCCGGTGTCGATGTTGGGATGGTCGAGCGGCGTATAGTTGCCGTTGCCGTCGTTGTCAAACTGCGTGAACACCAAATTCCAAAATTCCACATAGCGGTCGCAGTCGCAGCCGACGCCGCAGGTGGGCGAACCGCAGCCGTATTTCTCGCCGCGGTCAAAATACAGCTCGGAGCAGGGACCGCACGGACCGGAGCCGTGCTCCCAGAAGTTGTCCTCCTTGCCCAGACGCACCATGTGATCCG
>URNF01000062.1 GCA_900549155.1 uncultured Oscillospiraceae bacterium
TCCTGTATGAACTTCTTCTTTTTTTCAACTGTTGCACTTAATAGTATAATTCACCAAGCAAAAATTTTAGGGGGCTGCTTTTGCAGCCCCCTAAAATTTTTATTCGTTTGATTTCAGCGATTCCACCATGTCGATCTTTTTGAGACGCGGATGCATCACAAGGTTGACAAAGAAGGAGAAAAGCAGCGTGATCGCCGCAGACAGCACAAAGCTCAGCGCTTTGATATGCCTGCCGAACATCACCATGTCCACTTCCGCCGTTTTCACGACAAAGCGGCAAAGGAAGATGCCGAAAATGAGTCCGAACAGCGTGCCGATGATCGACAGAACGGCGGTCTCGCGGTAGATATAGGCGTCCACCTCACGGTCAAAAAAGCCGAGGACCTTGATGGTGGCGATCTCGCGCTGGCGTTCACCGATGTTGATGTTGGTGAGATTATACAGCACGATGAACGCCAAAAGTGCCGCCGAAACGATCAGCACGATCACGATATAGTCGATGCTGTGGAACACGCGGGTGAAGGTGTCGATGAGGTCGGCGCTGCTTGATGCGGAGGAAACGCCGTCACAAGCCAAGATGTCTTCCATGAGCGCGCTGCGCACCGTCGCGTCAGCGACGTCTGCCTTTGCCCACAGCGTGGTATAGGCGGGAGTCTCGGAAAACAGCGTTTCATACAGCGTCGGTGTCAGATAGACATAGCCGCTGATATAGTTTTCGATCACGCCGCCGATCTTGACCTCGGCGGTCTTGCCGTCGCCGTTTTCCAGCGTGACGGTGTCGCCCTTTTGCACGCCGAGCGCCGTCGCCTGTTTCTCCGTCAGGAGGATGGTGTCGTCGGTGAGGGAGAGAGGCTCTCCCGTTTTTCTCTCCCGCAGGCGGACAAAATCCGCAAGCTTTGCGCTGTCCGCGGGGACGGTCAGTGTCACCGTTTCGCTGTCGTCGCCCTTGGTGATCTTGCCGCCGCTCACCTGCGCGGTGGCAAGACGGTCGGCCGTGCGCTCTGTCAACAGCGTCGAGAGCGTGTCGCCGACGGTATCCTCTTTGAGTTTCAGGGTGAGATCATACTGATAGATGTCAGTGAACTGAATGTTGACGATGTCGGAAATGGCGTCCTGCAGTCCGAAGCCGGTGAGCAGCAGCGCCGTGCAGCCCGCAATGCCGACAACGGTCATGAAGAACCGCTTTTTATACCGCAGGAGATTGCGCACGGTCACCTTGCGCGTGAAGGACAGCCGTTTCCAGATAAACGGGATGTGCTCCAAAAAGACGCGCTTGCCCGCTTTCGGGGCTTTCGGCTGCATCAGCCGCGCGGCAGTGGTGCGCAGCGTGCTGCCGCATGCCGCGGCGGTCGCCGCTATGGTGCATACCAGCGCCGCACCGGCAGCAAGCAGCGCAATGGCGGTGTTGAATGTGGTAACAAGCGGCGGCATGGTATAGAGGATGCTGTAGGCGGTGAAAATGACGGTGGGCAGCACCTTGAAGCCGATGATCAGCCCGAACACGCTGCCGCCCACGGTGGCAAGCCCTGCATACAAAAGATAGTTCGCGGCGATCACGCGGCGGGAATAGCCGAGGGCAAACAGCGTGCCGATCTGGGCGCGCTGCTCCTCGACCAGCCGCGTCATGGTGGTGAGCGCCACGAGCGCCGCCACCAGGAAGAAAAACACGGGGAACACCTTGGCGATGGCTTCCACCTTTTCGGTGTTGCTGTGGAAACTGACATAGCCGACGTTGGTGTTGCGATCAAGGACATACCAGACGCCGTCGGCGATCTCGCTAATCTGCTTTTTTGCGTCAGCGAGCTTTTTCTCCGCGTCGGCAAGTGCCGTGTCGGCTTCCTTTTTCGCAGCGGCATAGTCGGCTTTTGCCGCTTTCAGCTTTTCTGCCCCCTCTTTTTGTGCCTTTTCGCCCGCAATAAGAGCGGTTTCACCGGATGTCAGCGTTTCTTCCGTTTTGGAAAGTTCCTGTTCGGCAGCATCAAATTCCTTTTCGGCGTTTTCCTTTTCGGCATCCAGCGCCGTCCGAGCTGCGTCGAGCGCCGCAAAGGCGGCGTTGAGCTCGTCGGCATTTTCCTGCCAGGCGGCGGATTGCTGCGCGTGGGCGGCTTTCAGCCGGGAGAGCGTCTGCTCCAGCGCGGCGACCTGCTCCGGTGTGCCGTTTTCCCGTGCCGCCGCAAGCTGCGCTTCCGTTTGCGCCACGGTGTCCGCCAGCTCGTCAAGCTGCTTTTTCGCGACGGCGAGGGCGTCGCTCGATTCCGTCAGCTGTGCGGCGTTGTCGGATAGCTTTTCTTCGTTTTCCGCAATGACGGCGGCGACCGCCTCCCGCTTGTCCGCAAGCGTTTTGCGTCCGTTTTCGAGCGCTTTTTTGCCGTTTTCCAGCTCTGCCCGCTTGTCCGCAAGCGTCTTTTCGGCGTCAGCAAGCTTTTGCTCGTTTTTCCTGATGGCGGCAAGGGCGTCGGAAAGCTCTTTTTCCGCTTTTTGCTTTTCGGAGAGATAGTTTGCGTTTTCTTCGTTCCATGTCGCGGTTGCGTCCGCAACAAGTGTGTCGCGGCGGGAAACGGCGCGCACGTTGCCGAGCGTCTTGAGACGATCGGTGACGGTGTCGGTAAGCGCTTTATAGTCATCGGAATAGGTGTCAAGCGTTCCCGCATCGGTCAGCGTCAGGAAAGCGTCTGTGTAGGTGTCGGCTTTCACGGTGTCGGTCGGCACATACACGGTGCGGGAGATCTTGCCGTCGCCGACCGTGGTGCTTTCGCTCTCGCCGGAGCAATAGTAGGCGGTGCGCACGATGCCCACCACCGTGAGGGCGTCGGCCTGCAGGCGGTCGCTTGGCGTCACATCGCCGCTTACCGTGAAGCGGTCGCCGATCTTGACGCTGCTTTTGTCGTATTGCCCCTGCACGGCGACACATTCGCCGACTGCCTGCGGCATGCGGCCCGACAGCAGAACGGGGCGGTTGAGATAGGTGTCCCGTTCGGTGTCCTGCGGCAGCGTGTGCATCCGCAAAACGGCGGTCGCCCCGTCGGGCAGGGTAATGACGGCATCCACCGTCTGTGAGGGCATGACGGCTTCGACACCGTCGGTGGCGGCGATGGCGGCAATGTCCTCTTTTGTCAGTCCCAGCGTGGAAACGACGCGCAGATCCATGAGGCGGCTGTCGTTATAATAGGTGTTGGCGGTGAGCCGCATGTCCGGCGTGGTGGCGAGCAGTCCCGCCAAAAAGCCCACGCCGAGCGCCACAATGAAAAAGATGGAAAGAAAGCGGCTGAGCGTCCCCCGCACCGTGCGGAAAAACAGCTTGCGATAGGTATGCTTCACCTTACCACTCAATCCTTTCTACCGGCAGCGGCTGCGGATTTTCGGTGATTTCCTCCACCTTGCCGCTGCGCAGGCGCACGACGCGATCCGCCATGGCGGTCAGCGCTCCGTTGTGGGTGATGACGATGACGGTTTGTCCCGTTTTGCGGCAGGTGTTTTGCAGCAGCTGCAAAATGGTCTTTCCCGTTTTATAGTCGAGCGCGCCCGTCGGCTCGTCGCAAAGCAGAATTTTCGGGTTTTTCGCCAGCGCTCTGGCGATGGACACACGCTGCTGCTCGCCGCCCGAAAGCTGGGCGGGGAAGTTTTGCAGACGGTCGCCGAGACCGACCTCGCGCAAAACGGTGGCGGCGTCGAGCGGATGGGCGCAGATCTCCGCCGCCAACTCGACATTTTCGAGCGCGGTCAGGTTCTGCACCAGGTTGTAAAACTGGAACACAAAGCCGACGTCATGGCGGCGATAGGCGGTGAGCTGACGGTCGCTGTAGGCGGCAATGTCCTTGCCGTCGACAAAGATGTGACCGCTGTCACAGTTGTCCATGCCGCCGAGAATGTTGAGAACGGTGGTCTTGCCGGCGCCGCTGTGACCGACGACCACGACAAACTCTCCCTTTTCCGCCGTGAAAGAAATGTGATCGGCGGCAACGACACGCTGCGCACCGGTCGCATAATATTTGCAGACATCCTGCACCGAAATAAAAGCCATACGAGCACTCCTTTTCACTGATCTGTGTCCTCATTTTACTACAGACGGGCGTATTTTTCAAGAGGTGCCCGCACGGTGCGTAAAATTTGCTATGTGTTAGCAAAATCTGCACTTTCTCGGCGTTTCGGTTGCTTTGCGGCGTGCAATGTGCTACGCTGAAAGCAGCTTCATAAGGAGGATGACAACATGGATCTTCATGAGGAAAAACGAAAAACCTGGCGCGCTCTTTCGCAGACGGTCGCCGAGGAAGGCCTTGTGCTGCTGCGCAACGACAACGGCGTTCTGCCGCTCGGCGAGGAATGTGTCGCCGTGTTCGGACAGGTGCAGTGCTTTGCACAGCCGGCGGGACATCCGGATCTGACCTTCACCGAGGGATTGATCGCGGGCGGTGTCCGGGTGGAAGAGACGCTGTATGAAAAATACCGCGCATTTATGGATGCCAGGGGCAAAAAGCGCAACTACACATCGTTTGTCGCCGGCATGGACAACGAAATGCCCATCACCCGTGAGGAAATCGCGGCGAGCCGAACGGCGGGTGCGCAAAAAGCGATCGTGGTGCTTAAACGCACCTCGTGGGAAAATTCGGACATGCAGGTGGTTGAGGGCGACTATCTGCTCTCTGCGGCGGAAAAGCAGATGCTTGCCGACGTCTCGGCGGCGTTTGCACAGGTGATTTTGGTGCTGGAGACCTGCTGCGTGATGGATCTCAGCTTCTTGGACGAAATCAGGGTGGACGGCATTTTGTATGTCAACAACCTCGGCGACGGCGGCTCCGCTGCCGTGGCGCGCGTGCTGAAGGGCGAAGTGAATCCGTCCGGCAAGCTGCCGATGACGATGGCGCGCCGCTATGAGGAATACCCGACCTGCGGGCACTTCGGACAGCACGGCGGCGGTCTTGTGCAGGACTACACCGAGGACATTTTTGTCGGCTATCGCTATTTTGACACCTTCGGCGGCGATGTGGTGTTTCCGTTCGGCTTCGGTCTTTCCTACACGACCTTTGCCGTTTCGGATGTGCACTTTACGGACGGCGACACCCTGCAGGTGACGGCGACGGTGACGAACACCGGCGACCGCGCGGGCAAAGAGGTGCTGCAGCTGTATTGTGCCGCGCCCGCCCTGCGTGACGGCGCAAAGCTCGGCAAGCCGCAAAAGGAACTGCGCGGATTTGAAAAAACGCGTCTTTTGCAGCCGGGCGAACAGCAGATGCTGACGATCTCCGTGCCCGTGTCGGAGTTGGCATCCTATGACGACACAGGTGTTTTGGGCGAAAAGTCGGTGTGGGTGCTGGAAAAGGGTGACTATACGCTGCTGCTCGGCACAGACAGCCGCCATGTGCAAAAGGCGGGTGTCCACCCCGAACCGCAGACCCGCATTGTGCGGCGCGGCACACCGCTCACCACGACGCTCGAAAAGCGTCTGACGGCGGACGGCAGCTATGAGCCGCTGGCAAGCCAGACCGACGATGGGGAGCACTGCATCGCGGTTTCTTCCATCGAACGCACGGTCATCACTGCCGGTGAAAATCTGCCGTTCTCGTCCATGAAGAAGGATGAGCAGGTGCGGCGAAATCTGCTGCCCGGCACGGGCGGCGGCTATCGCCTGACGGCGGTGGGCGGCGACGGCACGCCGCTTGAAAACATGATCACGCTTGCCGTCGACGGTGTTGCAATGCCGCTGCATTCGGTTGCGGGCGTCGCGGAGATCACCCTGCCTGTGCGCCGCTGTCAGATGACGGTCACGGCGCTGTGCGATCATCCCGCATTTGAGGCGCTGGCGTTTGAAAAGACCGACACGACCGTGCCTGTTGCGGCGGAGGAAAAAACGGTCATCAAAGGGCAGAACTATTATGAAGGCAGCTTTTATGTCGAGGTGGAGAATTTTGCGGACGACGGAAACGGCGTTCCCGGCAGCTGTGTGACGCATTTCTTCCTGAGCGGCATGTCGGTCATCTATCGCATTAATGTTGCAGAGGCGGGCAACTACACCGTCAAATTCCGCTATCGCTATGACGGCACGGAGACGGTGATGAACAGCGTGCTCACCCTTGCTGTGTCCAACATCGTGCAGCCGCTGCGCGGCATGACGCTTGAAAACACCTGTGAGGACGGCAAAAAGCGGTTTGTGTATTCCAATGAGGCGGTCATCGAGCTGCCGCAGGGCGTCGCCTATCTGAAGCTGCTGGCGGAAGCTGTCCCGTTTGTTGACATCTGCGAGATCGTTCTTGAAAGAACGGATCGTGCCGTCGATGCGGCAGAGGAGCAGGGGAATGCCAAGATCAAGGAAAGCAAAGACAATGCGCTGCAATATCTGCAGCCGGACGACGGCGTGCGCGAGGGCATCACGCTGGCGGACGTCGAAAAGGACGGCACAAGGATGGAAGCGTTCCTTTCCCAGCTTTCCAACCGCGAGCTGGCAACGCTGGTTTCCGGCACATCGCTCAACCGCACGCCCTACGGCGACGTCGGCTGCAACCATCCGCTCTATGTGCGCGGCGTTCCCGCGGCGCAGACGGCGGACGGGCCGCGCGGGCTGCGGCAGCGCGGCATGGCGACTACACTCTATCCGCCGACGCTGATTCTGACGGCATCGTTCAATAAGGAGCTGTACAGCATCTACGGCACGGCAATGGGCGAGGAGTGCCGTTTCTGCGGCGTGGATCTGTGGCTGGCGCCTGCCATCAACATTTTCCGCGATCCCTGCGGCGGCAGAAACTTTGCCTATTCCTCGGAGGATCCGTATCTGAGCGGTGTCTATGCGACCGGCGTCATCAAGGCGGCGCAGGCATGCGGCATCGGCACGGTGCTCAAGCACTATTGTGCCAACAACACAGAGTTTGAACGTCTGAAATCCAACAGCCGCGTTTCCGAGCGGGCACTGCGGGAAATCTATATCCGTGCGTTTGAAGCAGTGGTGCGGGATGCCGATCCCGTGGCGATCATGAGCTCGTATAACCATGTCAACGACATCAAAGCGTGTGAAAACCGCGAGCTGATCACGGACATCCCGCGTAACGAGTGGCATTGGGACGGCGTGTTCATGACCGATTGGTGGAACGACTCCGACCATGTCGCCGAGCTGAAAGCGGGACATGATCTGAAAATGGCGACGGGCGACATCGACGGCGTCACGGCGGCACTGGACAAGGGCGACCTTTCCCGTGAGGAGGTCTATCCGTGCGCGGCACGTGTCATGCGCATGCTGCTGCGCCTGAAAACCGCGCAGGATTTTCTGAAAAAGTAAGATCTGCGGCGGACGCCGAAAAGGCGTCCGCCGCAATTTTTTTCCAAATCGCCGCACAGACCTTGACAAATCACAAAAAATCCTGTATCATGCATAGATGTGATTGCTGCGCGCCGGTAGAGCAGCTCGCTATTCTAGGCAGTCACTATTCGCTGGTTTAGCGCTTTCGCTGGTTTAGCGCGAGGAACGTTCCGTTCTCGGTTGGTAGAGCAAGCTCTACCGCCTTCGCTAATCCGCTCATTTCATTCGCTGGTTTAGCTCAGTTGGTAGAGCAGCTGATTTGTAATCAGCAGGTCGGGGGTTCAAGTCCGTCAACCAGCTCCACAAAAAGACATCTTTGTTCACATTTGTGTGCAAAGGTGTCTTTTGTTTTATACCGGAAAAGCCTTGGTATTACTGAACTTTTTTCTGTTTTCTTCGGAAATTGCATTTTATATGCATGAAAATACATTTGCTCCCAAAAAAGAAAAAATAGCTTAAAAATAAGCTATCGTGACTCTATATGACTCTATGATGACCTTATTTTTCGTGATAGTGTCACCCCATAATGTCATCGCCGGAGTCATTGCCGAAAGAAAGGGCAGATGAAAGTTTATGCAGGAAATGAAAAATTTTGTTCGACGCAAAAAGGGAACCGGATCCATACAAAGAGATCCACGAGGAGGGTTTCGCATTCGTATCCCCTGCGGAAAGACTGTCGAAAATCACACGCGCTACAAAACGGTCAGCGGATTTAAAAGTGTGATCGAAGCAGAAGAGGCTCTGAACAAAGCCTTGGGTAATGCGGACATCAATAGTGATAGTGAGGAAAGAAAAACCTTTGGTGACTGGTTAGGGGAATATCTGGAAGATAAGCGCTCCACCGTTAATTCCGGTGATGTGGGTGTGCGGCCTATCAAGCAAAGAAGTTTTGACAGTATTGAATGCACGGCAAAGCTATATCTTTTTGAACGACCGGTATCCGGACGCAGAAAGTATCAGCCTACCGGAGAGCCTCTGACGGGAAAAACGATGGATTCAATTACTTCGGAAGATGTTCGCTGTCTGCTTAATCACATGGAAAAACAGGGTCTTTCCCGTTCTTCTTTGAAAAAAGTATATGATTTGCTCAATCAGGTCTATCGTTTTGCAGCGTTCCCTTCTCCTGCCGGATTTTCTTTTCGGGCAAATCGGAGTTATCGTATGGCCCCTCCGGCAACCTTTTCCTCCGATGAATTGCATAAATTGGAAACTTACCTCAAACGGCTGGAGGAAAAACAGGTTTCGTTTAGCGCGGCAATGGCTCTGCGCTTTATCATTCATACCGGATGTCGTGTAGGGGAGGTGTGCGGCTTCCATTGCGAGGATTACAATCGCGGTGACAATACCATAACTGTCCGCCACAACATTTCCTTTGTTCGCAATAACGGGTATCATCCTGTTGAGACAATGCCGAAAAGCGAACGCAGCTTTCGCACAATACCGTTATCTGTCGGAGCGGTAGATGCTGTCGAAAGCGCTCTCAGACAGCATTCGGGTGGTCTAAGAGACGACAGGTATGTTTTTGCCACCAAAACCGGCGCACCGCAGGACCCGACAAATCTGTATCGCTTACTGCGGAGCGCTATGGATGGCTGTGGCATTGAGCATGTTCCCGGAAAGGGCATCCATGCTTTACGACACAGCTTTGTTTCGTCTATGATAGCAAAGGGTGTCACCGCCGAGCGGATCGCTTTATATGTCGGAAACGACCCGATGATCACCGCGCGCATCTATACGCATGCGTTGTCTGCCAACGACTTGCGGTTCATTTCCGGGTTGGATGATTAGCAGAGTACAGGATCTGTGGCTGGAAAAATAGCCGAAAAATAACGAATAATGCATACTTTTTGACATTTTCGCCTTTTTTGTTTTCCTATAATTACAGGATAAATTTTTATCACTGTTAATTTTTTAAAAGGAGCAAATGGTATGTATTTACACAAAGGTAGCATCATTTGGGCAAATTTGCCGAAAACAGAGGGATCGGTGCAGTACGGCACGCGTCCGTGCTTGTGCATGGGAAACGAAAAGGGACTGAGAAACGGGAGCACCGTCACGGTCATTCCGCTGACGCAGCACAAAAAGGCGATGCACCTGCCCGTACATGTTCTGATTCCGAAAACCATTTTGCCGAAAGAAAGTGTGGCCATGGCGGAGCAGATCACCACTATTTCCAAGGATGCCGTCGTGCAGGTGGTAGGGATGTTGGATCCCACACATTTGCAAGCGGTGGAAAAGGCGGTCAAGGCCCAGCTTGGCATCTAAGAAAATAGGCGGTACACTCTTCAGTGTGCCGCCTATTTTGTTGTGCAATATGACAGTAGATATCCTATATGTAGGACAAATTTTGTGTGCGGAATTCCTTGACATTTTTTTAAATGTTTTCATCCTCCTATTGTAAGAGTTGTTCTGAGAACAGCAATAGCGCTTACAGAAGGAGGTGATAAAAATGCCGGTTTTTACAAGTGAGCAAAAAGAAATCTCGGTGGATAACCGCTCGGTCAGTGTCGTAAGTGCTTTTAATGCCAATGTTGACAGGCGGGTGTCCATCCCGCGCGCATTCATACAGGTTATGCTGCGATATGATCGGGAACTGCAGCTCAACTCGCGCAACCTCTTGTTTCCGTATTGTGTGCTGCTGAGCAATGCGCATTTTAGAAAGGAAGAGAGAAGCAAGCGCGTAAACCCCGTCGTTGTCATCAAAAAGTCCGCATACCGTTCCTTTTTCGGCGCACATTCCACCGCCGCAAAAGCCGATAGATATTTGGATGCACTGCAGGAAAAAGGGCTCATACGCATTGTGGATGCCAACAAGGAGACCAAAGCGGTGTATCTCACCGGGATGAGTTGCTTTACCGGAAACGATAGCGCTCTTGCAACCGAGAGACATGCTATTGCCAATCAGTCAGGATATTTCGTGTTGCCGCGCAAGATTTATGAGACGCATTTTGAAAATGCCGCTGCGTGGGGAAGCGGTGATATTGCACTCGATTTGTGGTTTCACTGCGCCTATAACGATGAGCACTTTCCGCTGAGCTGTGCTGCATACCCGATTGCCGTTTATGACAATGTGGCAGATCACCGCCCCGGCTCTGTACAGGGAACGGGCGTTACCTCTGCGCGCGCCTTGGCAATGCGCCTGCATGTCGATCAAAGAACGATCAGCAGAACGCTGAAAGCTTTGGAAGAGGTGCATTTGATTGTCAGACATGAAATTATACTAAACGGCAAGCGCGGGACAATTATCGCGTTTGCAGGATATTTTGAAATGATGTACGGCTTCCGCGCGGAAACGGCTGCCTGTATGCAGGCGAGAGAATCAAAAATGACGCAATTCTATTATTGGAAAGACGCGCTTGGATACGGACGAGCAAAACGCCTTCGAAGCAGCCAGCTGAACAGAATTTGGAACAAAGTGAAATATCGTAATCTGCTGCTGGAAAGCAAGGAACATGAGTCTTCGCTCTTGGCATTGGGAGATATTGACAAGCGCGAAATTTCGGAATTTTCAGAAAGGCTGGATACAGCGGTTTCCTCTAGCCAAAACACTGGGGAATGAATTTCGGTTTTCGATGTTTATAAGCCCTTGGTATTGCTGGAAGTGGTGTTCACTATTTAATTATGCTTTATCGCATAGTTTCATTTGTCGGAAAACCGGTACAGAGGCTGGGGATATATTTTTCTGTACAGTCGCTTGGATAAAGCATAATCTATGATTGCTCTCACCTCATGCGCCCATGGCGGGCACATTCGGTTCGCGCTTGTCTTTAGGTCTGCAAAGAAGTGGGCCATGTAGCGCTGCGGCGGG
>URNF01000063.1 GCA_900549155.1 uncultured Oscillospiraceae bacterium
GCAGGAGGGACACACCATCCACGCCACCGCCGCGGAAGCGATCGAGGAGACGGAGCGGATGCTCAATGTGTATGCCGATTTCTGCCGCGATGCGCTGGCGATCCCCGTTGTGCGCGGCAGAAAGACCGAAAGTGACAAGTTTGCGGGCGCCGTCGCGACCTATGCCATCGAAGCGATGATGCACGACGGCAAGGCGCTGCAGGCGGGCACATCGCACTATTTCGGTGACGGCTTTGCCAAGGCGTTCGGCATCCAGTTCACCGATAAGGACAACACCCAGCACTATCCGCATCAGACCTCGTGGGGCATGACGACCCGCATGATCGGCGCCATCATCATGACCCACGGCGACAACAACGGTCTGTGCCTGCCGCCCGCCGTCGCGCCTGTGCAGGTCGTGATCGTCCCGATCGCGCAGCACAAGGAGGGTGTCGTCGAGAAGGCAACCGCTTTGTATGAGCAGCTCAAAAAGTTTGCCCGCGTCAAGCTGGACGTCAGCGAGCAGTCCGCAGGCTGGAAATTCGCGGAATATGAAATGAAGGGCGTGCCGCTGCGACTGGAGATCGGCCCGCGCGACATCGAGAACAACTGCTGCGTCATCGCCCGCCGCGACAACGGCGAAAAGGTCACCGTGTCGCTGGACGCGCTGGAGACCGAAATTCCCGCGCTGCTCAAAAAGGTGCATGACAACATGTATGCAAAGGCGCTTGCCAATCTCGAAAACCGCACCTATGCCTGCACCTCGCTTGACGAGATCAGGAAAACGCTTGCCGACAAGGGCGACAGCTTTATCAAAGCCATGTGGTGCGGCGACGAGGCGTGTGAGGACGCGATCAAGGCGGAAACGGGCGTCGGCTCGCGCTGCATCCCGTTTGCGCAGGAGCATCTTGCCGACACCTGCGTTTGCTGCGGCAAGCCCGCAAAGCACATGGTGCTGTGGGCAAAGGCATATTGAGAAAGAGAGGATTTTTCCATGAATCAGCTGGATAAACCGCAAAAGGGCGACACCGTCGCCGTCATGCGCACCTCGATGGGCGACATCTCCATCCGTCTTTTCGGCAAGGAAGTGCCAAAGACAGTGGAAAATTTCGTGACGCACGCAAAGGAAGGCTATTATGACGGGCTGACCTTTCACCGCGTCATCAACGATTTCATGATCCAGGGCGGCGACCCGACGGGCACGGGCTGCGGCGGCGAGAGCATTTTCGGCGCGGCATTTGAGGATGAGTTCCATCCTGAGTTGCACAATCTGCGCGGCGCACTCTCCATGGCAAATGCCGGTCCGAACACCAACGGCAGCCAGTTCTTCATCGTGCAGGCAAAGGAAGCGCCTCTGCAGCTTCTGTCGCAGATGCGGGAATACCCCGACAGCTATCCCGCCGAGACGATCGACAACTATGCCGCCGTGGGCGGCACGCCGCACCTTGACTATCGCCACAGTGTGTTCGGTCAGGTGTTTGACGGCATGGATGTGGTGGATGCGATCGCGGCGGTTGAGACCGACGCCGCCGACAAGCCGCTAAAGCCGGTCACCATCGAGTCCATTGATATTGAAGAAAAGTGAGGACAGCACCATGAAAAAATGCGTGAAACTTCTTGCGGTCTTTGCCGCCGTTTTGCTGCTTGGCGGCAGCCTTGCCGGTTGCCGCGACAAGGTCGGCACCGTCTATGAGGACAAAAAGGTCGGGTTCCAGCTCGACATGCCGAACGAGGGGGACACGGTTGCCATCCTGCACACCTCGATGGGCGACATCTCCCTGCGTTTCTTCCCCGAAGCGGCGCCGAAAGCCGTCGAGAATTTTCTGACGCTTTCGTCGCAGGGCTATTATAACGGGCTGACATTCCACCGTGTCATCAGCGGCTTTATGATCCAGGGCGGCGACCCCAAAGGGGACGGCACGGGCGGCAAGAGCATTTATACCGACAATGACAAGGGGCAGTTCGAGGACGAATTTGACGAAAAGCTCCTCAACCTGCGCGGCGCGGTCGCCATGGCGAACAGCGGCGTCGACACCAACGGCAGCCAGTTCTTCATCAATCAGGCGACCAAGGACGACTTCAAAACGCGCGACACCTACACCGACGAATCGGTGAACAGCGTGTATCAGAAGGCGTATGACTACTATAAGCAGATGTACGGCGACAGCTTCACAAACAGCTTCTCCAACTGGACGGAGTTCAAAAAGGCGAACTATCAGGAAACGTATATCTATGACTGGATCCCCGACGAGGTGTGGGATCTCTATGAGGCAAACGGCGGCAACATCTCGCTTGACGGCGCATGGCGCAAGAGCGGCGGGCACACCGTGTTTGCACAGGTGTATGCCGGCATGGACATCGTTGACGCCATCGCCAAGGTGGAAGTGGACGACAACAGCAAGCCGACCAAGGACGTCACCATCAACACCGTGGAAGTGACGACCTATAAAAAATAATCGGCGGGCATAATGTAAAGAAACCGCCGTATGCTGTAAAGGGGGTGTCGCTGTGGAGCTGACCGTTGACGGACTGAAAATCAACTATCTGGATATCGGAGACAAAAATCAACAGACTGTATTATTTTTGCACGGCTGGGGCGCTCCCGTCGACACCTATGCGCTGCTGACAAACTACCTTGCGGGCTTTTTCCGCGTGGTCGCGCCCGATCTGCCGGGCTTCGGCGGCAGCGACGAGCCGCAGGAAAACTGGGACGTCGGCGACTATGCGGATTTTGTTATCGATTTTGCAAAGGCGCTCGGGCTTTCCGAGGCGGTGCTCATGTGCCACTCGTTCGGCGGGCGCATCAGCATCAAGCTGCTGACCGAAAGGGAACTGCCCTTTACCGTGAAAAAAGCAGTGTTCATCGACGCGGCGGGCATCCGCCCGAAGCGGTCGCTCAAATATTATGCGAAGGTATACAGCTATAAATGCATGAAGCACTTAGCGGCGCTGCCGCCGGTGGCGAAATGCTGTCCCGCTTTGGTGAAGCGGGTGAAGAAAAACGCCGGTTCGGCGGACTACCGCAACGCAAGCGAGCGGATGCGGGCGGTGATGGTGCGCTGTATCGCGGAGGATCTGACGAAAAATCTCCCGCAGATCGGCGTGCCGGTGCTGCTCATTTGGGGCGAACTGGACACGGCGACGCCCCTTGCCGACGGACAGAAGATGGAGCGTCTCATTCCCGATGCGGGGCTGGTGACGCTGGCGGGCGCGGGGCACTTTTCCTTTGCCGAACGGTGGGGACAGTGCGAGCGGGTCTTGTGCAGTTTTTTGAAAGAGTCGTGAGGGATGCCTATGCTATTGACAATAAAGCTGCTGATGCTGGCGGCTGCAGCGCTGAACTTTGTGCTGCAGGCGATCGGCTATACCCATATGCTGCAGCTCAATTCCTATCGCACCGAGCGGTATCGCAAATGGTGCCGTGAAAACGATGAAAAGCTCGTGAATGTGCGGCATCTGCTGCCGTTTTTGTGCATCCCCGCCATTTGGATGAACGGGCGCGTGCCCGAGATCGCTTTGTATGCGACGGCGGCGGGAGTGCTGCTGCTGACAGCGCTTTTGAATCTGCCGAAAAAGGCGAAAAAACCGCTGGTGTATACGGCGCGTGTGTGGCGTGTGCTGCTTTTGCAGACGCTGCTGTTTCTTCTTTGCGCCGTTCCCTGCTTTTTCCTGTCCGCACCGCGTTCGGTGGGCTTTCTCGGATTGTATTCCACGGTCATTTGGCTGTGGACGGGCGTGGCAAATTTCCTGCTGACGCCGATCGAAAAGGCAATCGCGAACCGCTATGTGAAGGACGCGCGGCGTATCCTTGCCGCGCACGATGACCTCACGGTCATCGGCATCACCGGCAGCTTCGGCAAGACCAGCGTCAAAAATTTTCTCTATGCGCTGCTGTCGGTGAAGTATAACACGTTGATGACGCCCGCAAGCTATAACACCACCATGGGCGTGGTGCGCACGGTGCGGGAAAACCTGCGCCCGTCGCACGAGGTGTTTCTGGTGGAAATGGGGGCGCGGCAAAACGGCGACATCGCCGAGATCTGCGACCTTGTGCATCCGCGCTACGGCGTGATCGCGTCCATCGGCGAGCAGCATCTGGAAACGTTCAAGACGGTCGACAACATCATTGCGACGAAATTTGAGCTGGCGGACGCGCTGCCGCAAGACGGCTGTGTGTTTCTCAACACGGACAATGCCTATATCCGGCAAAAGGTGCAGTCGCTTTCCGTGCCGCATGTGACCTATGGCGCGGCGGCGGACAGCGACGCCGACTGGCGGGCAAGCGACATCACCGTCAGCACGTCCGGCAGCAGCTTTACCCTCACCGCACCGAGCGGCGAGAGCCGCCGCTATACGACAAAGCTTCTGGGGTTGCACACGGTGCAAAACCTTGTCGGCTGCATGGCGCTGGCGCACACGCTCGGCGTGTCGCTTGAGGGCATGGTGTATCCGGTGAAAATGCTGCAGCCGGTGGAGCACCGCTTACAGCTGCTGCCAAACGGGTTCATCGACGACGCCTATAACGCCAACCCCGCAGGCTTTCGCAGCGCGCTCGACACGTTGTCGCTGTTCCCGATACGCCGCGTGCTGGTGACGCCGGGCATGGTGGAGCTGGGCGAGCGGCAGGACGCACTCAATGAAGAACTGGGCGGCTATGCCGCCGACAAATGCGATGTGGCGGTCTTAGTCGGCGAAAAGCAGGCGCCGCCGCTCAAAAAAGGACTTTCGGACGCGGGATTTGACGCGGAAAAGCTGTATGTCGCGAAGGATCTTGCGGATGCGCTGCGGTATGTCGCGGCGCTGCCGCCCGCGGAGCAGATCGTGCTGCTTGAAAACGATCTGCCGGATAACTACTGACGGAGGGGTTCTCATGAAAACAAAGGTTGCGGTGCTGTTCGGCGGCTGCTCCACCGAACACGAGGTGTCCATCATTTCGGGTCTGCAGGCGTTTCATGCGCTCGACAGGGAAAAATATGACGTGCTCCCGCTGTATATCGGCAAGGACAACTGCCTGTATACGGGGACGGAGCTGGAAAAGGTGGACATCTATAAAAAGCCGCAGGCGGAATTTTTGAAAGCGGCGACGCGGGTGCTGCCCGTCAAGACGGCAAACGGCGTCGAGCTTTTGAAATATCCGACGCCGAAATTCGGCAAGGCGGTCGCCGGCTCGTTCGAGGTCGCGATCCCCGTGGTGCACGGCACCAATGTCGAGGACGGCACGCTGATGGGACTTTTGGAAATGCTGAATGTGCCGTATGCGGCGTGCGATGTCACGGCGTCTGCGGTGGGCATGGATAAATATGTGATGAAAGCGGTGCTGCGCGAGGCGGGTGTGCCGGTGCTGCCCGCAAAGCTGTACCGCGCCAAGCTGTATGCGCTGGAGCCGGAAACGGTGATCGCCGACATCGAGGAGCGCTTCGGCTATCCCGTGATCGTCAAGCCCGTCAACCTCGGCTCGTCCATCGGCATCAGCAAGGCGACCGACAAAAAGACGCTGACGGCGGCGCTGGACACGGCGACGGGCTTTGCCGACCGCGTGCTGGTGGAGCGTGCGGTGGAGCATCTGCGGGAGATCAACTGCGCGGTGCTCGGCGATGCCGACGACGCGATCCCCTCGGTGTGTGAAGAACCGATCGCGGCAGCGGATATTCTGGATTTTGATCAGAAATATATCGGCGGCGGCAAGTCAAAGGGCATGGCGACGCTCAAGCGCCGCTGTCCCGCCGAGCTGCCGGACGGCATGACCGAAAAGGTGCAGGCGTTGGCGGTGGAGACGTTCAAGGCGCTCGGCTGCTGCGGCGTGTCCCGCGTCGATTTCCTCAACGACACCGAGACGGGCGAGGTGTGGGTCAACGAGATCAACACCATCCCCGGTTCGCTTGCATTCTATCTGTGGGAAGCGGCGGGCATCTCCTTCTCTGAGCTGATGGATCGGCTGGTGGCGCTGGCGTTCAAGCGGCAGCGCGAGCGGCAGGCGCTCACGTTCTCTTTCAAAAGTAACATTCTCGCCGGCTTCGGCGGCAGCAAGGGCGCCAAAGGCGCAAAGCTGTAATATGACACAAAAAAGTCCGCTCTGATGAGCGGACTTTTTTCATGCCTTTTGCGGCGTTCAGACCGGTTTTACCTCATATTTCGGCTCGCTGGTGGCGTGGATGCCGAGGGCTTTGTGCGTTTTCTCGTCCATGCGGGAGAGAATGACCGTGTAGTGTGCGTCGCAGCCGCGCAGCTTTTCAAGCTGTTCAAGCGCCTTGGCAGCGTCGGCGTTGCGGGTGGAGCTGATGCTCAGCGCAATGAGCACCTCGTCCGCGTGCAGGCGGGGATTTTTGTGGTGCAGATGCCGCACCTTGAGGTCGCAGATGGGTTCGAGCGCCTGGGGACTGATGATGTCGGTCTCCTGGTCGATGCCCGCAAGGCGCTTGAGCGCGTTGAGCAGCAACGCGGCGGTTGCTTCGAGCAGGACGGTGGTCTTGCCGGTGACGATGTCGCCGTTTGGCAGCTCCAGCGCGCCTGCGGGCGATCCGCTGACCTCTGCCCTCGCGGCGGCAGCAGCGATCACCGGACGCACCGTGGTCGCGATCTCTGCGCGGTTGAGCATAAGCTCCATTTTCTTTGTCTGTGAGCCGTCGCTGCCGCTGCGCTTTTCGGCAACGGCGGTCTGATAATACCGACGGAGAATTTCGCGGTTGGCGGCTTCCCTCACTGCGTCGTCGTCCACGATGCAATAGCCCGCCATGTTAACGCCCATGTCGGTCGGGGAGAAATAGGGCGATGCGCCCTGAATTTTCTCCAGCATGGCGCGCAGAACGGGGAAAATTTCCACATCGCGGTTGTAGTTGACGGTGGTAACGCCGTATTTTTCGAGATGGAACGGATCGATCATATTGAGATCGTCGAGGTCGACCGTCGCCGCCTCATAGGCGACGTTGACGGGGTGCTTGAGCGGCAGATTCCAGATGGGGAAGGTCTCAAATTTGGCATAGCCCGCCTTGATGCCGCGACGGTATTCGTGATAAAGCTGCGACAGGCAGGTTGCCATTTTGCCGCTGCCCGGCCCGGGTGCGGTCACGACAACGAGCGGCTTGGTGGTCTCGATGTAATCGTTTTTGCCATAGCCCTCGTCGCTCACGATGTGGGCGATGTCGGACGGATAGCCGGCGATGGGATAGTGCAGGAAGCTGCGCACCCCGACGGCGGCAAGACGGCGGCGGAACGCGTCCACGCAATCCTGCCCCGTATAGCGGGTGATGACCACGCTGCCGACATACAGCCCCATGCTGCGGAAAATGCCGATGAGTCGCAGCACATCCTCATCATAAGTGATGCCGAGATCGCTTCTCACCTTGCTTTTTTCAATGTCGCACGCATTGATGGCAATGATGATCTCCGCGTCGGCGGACAGCTTACACAGCATCCGCATCTTGCTGTCCGGCTCAAAGCCCGGCAGCACGCGGGACGCGTGATAGTCGTCAAACAGCTTGCCGCCGAACTCCAGATACAGCTTGCCGCCGAACTGATCGATGCGGCGGCGGATCTGCTCCGATTGAAGCTGCAAATATTTCTCGTTGTCGAACCCCTTTTTCAAAAATACCCATCCCCTCAAACAATATCTCTGTCATTATACCGTTTTTTTCGATCGCTTGCAACCGTTTGCGCGCTTTTTCTCCGAAATGACGAAAAAAAGCAGAGCGCATGCCGCTCTGCTTTTTTTCTATTTTGTGAGACTTGTTTTGCCGAAAAAGTTTTCATCGGGGAAATGGGTCTCGCGCCATGCAGGGTCATACTTATCCGCATATTTGGAAAGACTCCACGACCTTGTGCTCACCGAGCCCGCGCTCATGTGCATCCTTTTGGCAAACCGATAGCTTGCATAGTAGACGACGAAAAAGGCGAGCACGTCGGCAAAGCGGGCATGTGCATCGGAAAGATACAGCTTGTGCGTATACATATAGTCATTGACCGAAAGATAGGTCTCCGCCAAAGCGATCTGTACATCTCCGCTGTAGACGGAAACATAGTCGAAAGCGCCGCGGGAAAGATAATAACACTGCAGAACCTCCCCGTCGGCTGACGTGATCACATAGAGACTTTTCAGAAACCCGCGGTCTGCATGCATGATGCTGCCGTATGCGGTACCGTTCTTATAAAGGCGGAAAGCTCTTGTCAGATTTTCTCTGCCGAACAGATACCGAAACGGGATATAGTTGACCCATTTCGACGGGGTATACACGCCTTTGACGGTCGTATCCTTGCCGGAAAGGATTATGGGCTGCAGACGGCTGAAGCTGCCCGCGTCAGCGGTGTAATAAAAATTTTCGCCCTCGATGTCATAGGATTGCCTGACGTTGGATGCGGTTTGCGAAATTTTTATGATCATCCGACCACCCTTTTCCTTGTATTTCGGCAGAAATCATACGGGCATGGTGACCTCGATCGCGGCGGCACCGCAGGTGTCGCCGACGGCGGTGAGGGTGAAGTGCTCCTGTCCTTTTTGCGGCTTGACGGCGATGCGGATCTTTCCCATATACATTTGCCGCTCCGCGTTTGCCACGTTGTGATGGTCGCAGTTGTCCGACCCCGTGCCGATGATCCTTGCGGGCGACGAGACGGAGAAGCGGACATATTCCGCTGCATCTGGCACCGAAAGCCCGTTTTCGTCCACGCAGGTGCAGGTGAACAGTGCGATGTCGCTGCCGTTGGCGGTAAAATCGTTATCCTTTGTCAGCGCCAGGGCGACGGGCTTGCCGGTGGTGACGCGCTTGTCCCTGCACACCGCTTTTTTGCCGCTGTAGCCGATGACTTCAAGCGTGCCGGCGGCGTATTTCACGCGCCATTCGCCGTGACCGTAGGCTTCGATCGGCTTTCTGCCGAGCGACACGCCGTTGAGAAACAGCTCCAGCTCCTCGCAGTTTGTATAGACGGTGACGGGAATTTCCCTGCCCTCAAGCCCTTTGAAGTTCCAATGCGGTACGATGTGCGCCATCGGCTCTGCGGTCCAGTGGGACTTGTTTTGATAAAACGCGCCTTTCTTTTGCAAAAACAGGTCGAGCGCGCCCGAAGCCGAACAGACCCGCGGCCATGCCGCTTCACCGCGATGCTCGACACCCACCCATTGGTAGCTGCCGAACACATAGGCGCGTTCGCGCAAAAACCTGTAGGTTTTCTCGCGTCCCAGAAACCAGTCGTTCATGTCCGCGTCCTTGTCGCGGAGCCTGCCGTTTGTGTCTGTGTCAAAATTCCAGTCGCGCGTTGTGCCGGTGGCGCAGCATTCCGAAGCGAAGATCGGTTTTTCGGGGCACATTTCGTGAACGGTATCATAAAGGTGCAGGTTATAGTTGATGCCGATGACATCGCATGCATCGTATATCGTGGACTTGTCCGGCGTTTTGTCCTCTGCCGCGGTGATCGGTCGTGTATAGTCCAGTTTTCTGATCTGCGCCGCGATCGCTTTGTGCAGCCGTCTGCCGACGTCATGAACATGGAACGGCTCCTCATTGCTCGTGGACCACATGATGACACTCGGGCGGTTGCGGTCGCGCTTGACGAGGGATGCCAGCTGCTCTGCCGCCTCTTTCGTGTTTTCAAACCAGCGCGCCTCGTCCAGCACGAGAAAGCCCATCTCGTCAAAAGCGTCCATATAGCTTTCGGTCTGCTGATAGTGGCTTGTGCGGTATCCGTTCGCGCCCATTTCTTTGAGAAGCGAGACCTTGTATTCGGCGATGTTGGCGGGCACGGCAAGCCCCGTGAGCCCGAAGTCCTGGTGGGCGCACACGCCGTTTATGTAGGTGGGCTTGCCGTTGAGGAGCAGTCCCTTGTCGACGCTGATCTCCACCGTTCGGAAACCGATCCTTGTCGCGACTTTGTCGGTTTCTTCTCCGTCCAGCCGCAATGCGGTTTCGACGGTATACAGGTTGGGGCACTCACAACTCCACAAAAGCGGATCGACGGCAACGGCGCTGTATTTGATCACGCCCGTCTCGCGCAGCTTCACACTTCCCGTGCCGACACCGACGGCGATAACCGCACCGTCCGCACCGATAACACGGCTTTCGGCGGTCACAGTCCTGTCCGCATAATCCGCGTTCACGACCGTGGTTTCAAAATCTATCTGCCAGCGGTGCTCGTCGAGCTTTTTATACGGCGCATACACGCCCCACAGATCAATGGCGACCGGCTCCGTTATCGTCAGATGCACGTCGCGATAAATGCCGCCGCCTTGATACCACCAGCCCTCAAAGCCCTCGGTGTTGACATAAACGGCAATGACATTGTCTTTGTCATAATATACATAATCACTGATGTCGATCTCAAAGGTGTTATAGGAGGAGAAATTGTGCTGCATCAGGCAGCCGTTCAAAAAGACGGTCGACTTTCCGGCAATGCCGTCAAAGCGCAAAAGCACGCGCTTGCCCTCACTGTTTTCGGGCAGGGAAAAATGCTTTCTGTACCACGCGTTGTCATAGTGCAGATAGCCCAAAGCGCAGTTTTCGCTTTGCACATTGTCCTGGTATACAACATAGTCGTGCGGCAGCTCCGCCCGTTCCCATTTTTCGGAACTGAGCAGCGCGACGACATAGTTGTCGGGCGTGTCGGGATAGGCATATGCCGCCGGACCGGATTTTTTACGTTCCGTTTTACTTTGCGTGTAGATGAACCCTTTGTCCGCAGACATCGGCTCCGCGATATCACCTTTGTGAAATATCCAGCCGCTGTTAAGCAAAATTTCTTTTCGCATAGTTCTCCTCTTTCCGCAAACGGTTCTATCCGCAGGCTTCACACTGATAGTATAACAAAAATGCCATGCTGTCAACAAAAAAGCATCCCGGAAAATGGCAGCAAAAGGAAACGGAGAAATCTTTTTTGCATTTCGGCATAAATCTCCCGAAGAGGCAGATAATAGTGCCATAGAATAAAAGCACAAAAGGGGTTTTATATATGAAAGCAACCGGTATAGTCCGCCGCATCGATGATCTCGGCAGAGTGGTGATCCCGAAGGAGATCCGCCGCACCATGCGTATCCGCGAGGGCGACCCGCTG
>URNF01000064.1 GCA_900549155.1 uncultured Oscillospiraceae bacterium
AAGAATTTCGGACAGACAGAAGAGTGAAAAACCGATTTGGAATAGAATAGTTGATGCCCGAATGAAGATTTATGCTTTTGTGCCCGTCCTCATCACCGCTCTTTTTTCTTGAAGATCACGAGCTTGCTGAAGATATAGTTCGCGAGAATGACGATGATGTTGGCGACGGCCTTCATGAGCACGTCGTTGAAATGCAGGATGTTCACGAACAGCAGCATCCACGCCCAGTCCAGCACGCCGGTTGCCAAACGACACAGGAAGAAGGACACGACTTCGCGCGTGATCTCCTTTGCGCCCGTCGCCTTGCTGTCAAACACCCATTTGCGGTTGGTGATGTAGGCAAAGGCGACTGCTGCAAACCAGGCGATGATCGTGCTTGCCATGGTGTCGAGGTGCAGCGGATGTGCCAAAAGCCAATAGACCGCCATGTTGACGACGGTGGTGAGTACGCCGAAAACGGCATAGGCGATGAACTGCTTATATTTGATCAGTAAATTTTTCAATGTCTGCCTCCGTCAATCGTTGATGGCTTTTTTCAGCCGACGGAAATCGCCGAGCGCTTTCCAGCCGATCTTGACGATCTTCTTAATGTTGATGGAATTGGTGCCGCCCTGGCGCGGACGGAAGGTCACGTGCTCAAAATGCAGCTTTTCATGGAAATAGGCAAAATAGGTCGTGAACATGATGTTGGGCAGATTGAAATCTGCGGGCAGCTTGCCGATATACCGCGCGACCAGTTCCTTTTTCATGAGACGGAACGGGGCGTTGGCATCCGGCACCTTGACGCCGAAATACAGCTTCAAAAGGAAACACACCGTTCTCTCCACAAACTTGCGCGAAGAGCCGTCCTCTCTTTCCGAGCGGTTGCCGAGGATGGCGTCATACTGCTCCCGCATATCCCAAAACGCTTCAAATTCCGCAGGATTCGTCTGTCCGTCCGAGTCGGTCTGGAAGATCCAGTCGGCGTTGTGCTCAATGGCATAGCGGTAGCCGTAAAGGACGGTGGCGCCGTGCCCGCCGTTGGGCTTCGTCAGCGGCTCCAAAAGCGGTCTGCCCTCCTGCAGCTTTTGAAGCAGGGCATAGGTGTTGTCGCGGCTGCCGTCGTCGATGATGACAAGGCGGGAGCTGCCGTCGCCGTTGTGCGCTTCCACAACGGGATACCAGTCCTGCACCAGCTGCTCCACGTTTTTGGATTCGTTATAGGCGGGGACGACGATGTACAGTGTTTCACTCATTTTTTTAATCTCCTTTGTATAACTTTGAAGAAACGGTACAGCCCACAGGCTGCCAAAATGCAAAGATAGGGGGTGATAAGGCATTTATAGCGGCTTTGCGCTTCCGACAGCATAATGACGCAGAAGTAGCCGAACACGATCAGCATCAGCAGCTCGGTGTCATAGCAAAATGTGCCGCTCTTTTTACATCGGCGGAAATAAAGCGCGCCGCCGATCGCCGAGAAGGCGATGAGCAAAATATAGAAAAGCTGTGCGGTGGCTTCCAGTCCGCCGTTTGTATAGCGATAGACCGCTTTTTCGAGCGTGGAATCGGGTTTCAGTCCGATCTGTGTGTTGAAATACCACACGGGGATGGTGTCATCCTGCCAGGCGTGCACAAACTTTTTGTAGAAAAGGGCGGGGATGCGGTCGGGATGCTGTTTCCAGTCGTCCCGCAAAAGCGAAAGCGCATAGGTCTTTGCTTCTGCCGCATCCATGCCGTTTTCGAGATAGCGCTTGTAGTATTGCCGCGACAGGTTGCCGATGTAGATCTGTCCCTCTCCCTCGGTGTTCAGTCCGACAAGGAGAAAATGCGGCATGGATGCGCCGGGATCCAGCTTGACGCCATAGGTCTTTTCTGTGTTTTTGAGAATGGCGGCAGAGGTGATGCGGTAGCCGACAAAGACGACCAAAACAGCACAAAGGGCGGCAAGCAGCCGCTTGCCGAGCACCTTGCCCTCGCTCCGTTTGAAAGCGGAAAGCGGCGCGGCAAAGCCGACCATGGCAAAGGCAAGCAGGATAACAACGGCAAAGGTCTTGAACGACGAGCCGATACCGAGCAGGATGCCCGCCGCAGCGGCGAGAGCAAGGCGCGCCCCGCTTTTGACGGCGGAGAATTTCACGAGACAGTAAAGCCCCGCCGTGTTGAACAAAACGGTCAGAAATTCCGGCGTGCCGACTGCGTTGTAGACAATGTTGGCGGGCATGAGCGCAAACAGCAGCCCTGCCGCGACCGCAATATGCCGATTTTTCGCGACCGCCTGCGCCAGCAGGAAAATGAGCGACGCCGTGAGCGAGCTGCACAGAATGTTGAGACAGGGGATGAAAATATACCGATCGCCGAAAACGGCAATGGACAGCCGCTCAAACAGCGAAAAATTCAGATATGCCGGGAACAGCGTGTAGTAATCAAGGTGCCCTTCCGTGTCGCCGTGCGCCATTCTCCAGGAACGCCAAAAATCGCTGAACGGCGCGATATCCTCGCGAAAAAGATAGATCGGCAGAAACCGCACGACGGCGGCGACTGCAAAAACACCGAGACACAGCAGCACGGTCACAAGGCGCGCGTCGAGCTTTTTCGTTTGCAGCCATCGGACAAAAAACAGCACCGCCGCGATGAAAGCGACAATAAGCAGAAAGCCGAGCGCACCGACGAGCTTGTTGCCGATCGCAAAGAAATGCCGCGAAGCCACCAGTACGGCAGCACCGAGCGGCAGCACAATAAACAGTGCATTGAAAAAATGCACCAAAAAATCCGTGATCCTTTTGGCGGGCGCAGCACGTCCGCACATTTGCGTCTCCCCCATTGTTTCCCCTCACAGCGCGCCGTATAGTGTCTACATTCTACCACATTTCGACGGATAAAGCAACAGCAAAAAGCACGCTTTGCAAAGAAAGGCGTGCTTTTTTGTCGTGTCAGGGAGTGTCTGACATTTCCGCCTGTGAGGGGGCGTCCTCAACGGACAGCAGCGCCGACAACGGCACCTCCAGTGTCCGGCAGAAAATGACCAGATCGATGTCGGTGACAAACCGCTCGCCGTTTTCCACGCGGCGGATGAAATAGTGATCCACATCAAACCCCAAAAGCTGCATCCTTTCTGCCAGCTTGCGCTGGGAATAGCCCTTTTGCCTGCGCAGGGCGGCGATGCGCTCGCCGCAAAGATTGTTTTTTCCGTTTGCTGCCTTGATCTTGAACATAGAAAATCGCCTCTTTTTTTGTTGAATAGTGTTTACATTTCTGTCATTGTATGCTATAATCGCCCTGTAATTGGTGAATAGTGTTCAACAACAAAAGAGGATGTATGCCCATCGGAGGGGATTTTTTATGGAGATGCCGCTGCTGATTTGCCGCTGCTGCGGCGGGGAGCTGCGCATAGACGAGGCGCGCGAGCAGATCGTCTGCGACTATTGCGGGGAGCAATGGGGGCTGGCAGCGCTGCTTGCCGACACGCCGCCGCTGCGCGGGGGCGAGGAGGAGCCGCTGCACACGGAAATGCAGATCTATTATTATGCCGTCAAGCGGCTGCATGCGTCCCGCACGGTGGAAGACTGTGTGCGGCTGGCGGCGGATTTTGAAACCACGCAGGAGCTGCCCGACAGCGAAGCGCTGCTTGCCCGCTGCCGTGAAAAGGCGGCACGGCTGCAAAAGGAGCGATTGTATCTGGGGGCGCTGGCGCGGATGCACAGCACGCGCCCGGAGGAAGCGGCGCAGGCGGTTTCGTGGTTGCGGCAGCTCGGCGACTATAAGGACGCGGCAGCAAAATGCGCAGAAGCGGAGCATTTTCTGCGCGCGGCGCAAAAAAAGCGCGCCGCGAAAAAGCGAAGGCGCGTTTTGTTGGTGTCGCTGCTGACGGCGGTCGTACTGCTGTTTTCGTTGGCGAACAGCTGGAGCTATGCGGCGGCGCGGCTGTCCGTCTGCATCACGCCCGACACGGAGAATTTCATCACCGAGGCATATGGCGATTTTGTGTTTCATTTTGCGGTGACGGTGGAAAACCGCGGGGTGCGGGACATCGAGGGCTTTGCTGCCGAGGTGGCCATGGAAAACGAGCAGGGAGAGATTTTGGCGAGTGCTACGCTGCGCCCCGTCGTCGGCACGATTGCGGTCATGCGCGCCGGGGAGCGGCAGCTGCTTTCATGGACACTGCAGGTCGACGACGGCGAGACCGCCCGCCGCCTGGCGGACAACGCTGCGACGATGCAGGTGCGCGTCACCGTCCGACAGATCACCTACACAAGCGGGAGGATCAAAAATTATTAGCGGCAGCATAGCGCGCCGCTGTGGAAATAGATGCAAAATCAAAAGGAAATGAGGAGAGTACATCATGGCAGACAAAAAAATGACGCTTATCGAAAAGGTGAAGCACTTTGTGAACGAGCCGGTAAAGAGCATGGAAGAGGCAAACGAGCGGCGCAAAAAGGTGCTCAAGGTGCTTTTCATCACGCTTGCGGTGCAGCTTGCGCTGGGGCTCATCGGCATGCTGGCAGAGCCGCTCGCGGCGATCGTGAGCATCGTCACGCTTCCCTGCGGCTTCATCGTGTTGGGGTGTTTGATCCTGCTGCTCATCTTGCACAAGCAGAAAGCAAAATTTCGGGAACAGCAGTGCCCCAACTGCAAGGCGCGCATCACCTACGGCGACAATGTGCGGCAAACGGTGCTGAAGGAATATGTCACAAGAACGCAAAACAAAAACGGCACCGTACGCAAGGAATACACCCGCGTGCAGTTTGACTGCCGCTGCCAGGCGTGCGGCACCGAAAAGACCATTGTCCACGATTTCTGCACAGGGGTCGTGACGGTGGGCGGATCGGGCACTGCAAACAGCGAGGACCGCAAGCTGGACACCGAGATCTTCCTGTGGTGGATGTGATTTAATGAATAATGAAGCCGCTGCGCTGTTGAAAAATGAAAAATGAGGGTCGGTTGTGTGATTGCCATATCGTCTTTGGCGAATAACCGACAAAAATAAAAAATCCTATCACCCTCGTGATAGGATTTTTTATTTTTGCAGTATCTGTCTCAGAATTTTCCGCCGCCGCCACCGTGGGTGGTACCGGACGAGGAGACGTGGGTGCTGCTGCCCGAGGAGGAGTTGTCATCGTCCTTGGGACGTTCGCGGCGATCCACGTGGGTGTAGAGGAACAGGTCGCGGCTTTCGGTGATGTTGAGGCTGCCCGGCTTCACATAGCTGTCTGCCGCCGCCTGCCGTCGCACCGTTTTCAGCTTGCCGCGCATGATGCCGGTGGCGATGAGCGCGATCACAAAGCCGATGGCGAGCGCGATGAGCAGGTTCATGCCGACGGAAAAATCGCCTTTGGGCATGTTGTCGCCGTCAAACGGTTCGCCGTTTTCCGCCTGTTCAAAGAAGATGTCGCACTGGTTGGCAAATGTCGTGAACGCGTCGATGTAATAGCCGTTGGACAGATCACTCAAAAACTGATCCGCAATATATTCCCGTCCTGCGTCGGTGATGGCATCGATGCCCGCGCCCGTGGTGGAAATATACCAGTCGCGCGTTCCCATACAAATGAGGAACAAAACGCCGTCGCGGTTTGCGCCCTGACCGTAGCCGTTTTCATCATAGAAATCGTCGGCATACGCCTGCGGGGTCTTGCCGTCGAGGGAGTCGGTCGTCACAATGACGATGTCGGCATTGCGGCGTGCGCTCACCTCATCGAGCAGTGCCGCAAGCGTTTCGCTGTCGTCCGCCGCGAGGATGCCGGCGTTGTCCACAAGGCGCGCGGGCGCTGCCGCAGCGGGCAGCACGGCGCAGACAATCAGCAGCATCGCGCACAAAAGCGCGGAGATCGTTTTCATCTTTTTCATCGTCCGCACCCCCTCACAGCAGCCACAGCAGGTAGGACGCGGCAAACGCGACCGCCCCGATGATGCCGGTAAGCCCGAAGAGCCACCGTCTGTATGCCGCCTTGTCCACCGGCAGATCGCCGACCATTTTGCCCGTTTGCCCGTTCATGGCAAAGGTATACTTTTTGTCCTTCCAGGTCGTGTTCAAAAGCCACACGGGATACAGCGCATATTTCGCCTTGCCGTTGTGCAGACGGACGCTGCCGCCCTCGGGCGTGACCGAGGTGTAGCCCTGCACCGTTGCGGCAAAGGCGTCCTCGGTGCTTTTGCGGATGCGCGCGTTGGCGCGGTCGACGCTCTCCTCGGCGGTCACGTCATATTTGTCCGCGAGATAGCCCGCAAGATACGCCGTCTGAAAATCCACCGCTTCGGCAAAGTTGAACGGCTCGATGGACTCCATGAGATCGTCCGCCATTTTCGACGAACCGTCCACCGGCACCTGTGCAAAGCCGAGGCTGCCGCCGCGCAGCACCGAGAAAAAGCTCGTCTCGGTGTAGTCATAGTCGCTGTCGCTCCACGTGCGCACGCGGGTGGCACGGTAGCGGATGTCGGCGTCGGCATCCGCATCGAACAGCCAGAACGGGACATACACCCCTTTGATCTCGTCGATGTGGTTCTCGTCCTTGAACACCTTCGGCAACAGCCGCTTGCCGCTGTAGAACTTCGTGAGTGCGTCCTTTGCCGCCTTTTTGTCCAGCTTGAACGGAATGACATAATCGGGCTTCAGTGCGCCGGAAAGCTGCCCCATCATGACGACGGGGTTGCCGCAGAACGGGCAGGAGGTCGCCGCCGTGTTCTCGTCGCCGACGATCTCGCCGCCGCAGGACTTGCAGACATAGGAGCGCAGCCCCGATGTCTCGCCGTCCTGCCAGTCGTTGCCGGCAGCGGCGTCCCAGCCCATGTCGTCCGTCTTTTCGTCCTGAAGCTGGGCGTCGTACTCCTTGAGGGTCTCCATTTCAAATTCCGTATCGCAATACGGGCATTTCATTTTTTGCAGGGCGCTGTCAAACGCGATCGCGCCGCCGCAGCAGGGACATTTATACTCCTGCAATACCGCCATGGGGTCTCCTCCTTATGTTCTGTCGTTTTCATCAAACGGGTCGCCGCACTCGGGGCAGAACTTCGGGGGATTTTTCGGATCCTCCGGCTCCCATCCGCACTTGTCACAGCGATAAAGCGGCGCGCTCTCGGGCTTCTTTGCACCGCAGTTTTGGCAGAATTTGCCCTTGTTCACCGCGCCGCAGGAGCAGGTCCAGCCGTCCGCGTCTGCGGGCTTTTTCGCGCCGCACTCGGGGCAGAAGTTGCCCGTCGCCGTCGCGCCGCATGCGCATTTCCAGCCGCCTGCCGCAGGGGCGGGCGCGGCTTGCTGCGCCTGCTGATTTTGCTGTCCCATGGCAAACAGGTTCTGTGCGTTCATGCCGCCGCCCGCATTCATCGCCATGCCCATGCCCATAAAGCCCGTCATGGCGCCGTTTTCGTTGGCTGCCGCCGCTTTCATCGCGTCCGCCTGTGCGCCGACGAGCGTCGCCGCCGCCATCGTCGGATCGCGCATGATCGCCGTGCGCTGTGCCTGCTTGATCATCTCCGCATCCTCGTCCGGCAGCGTGACCGAGCCGAGCGCGATGCTGACGACCTTGAGACCCCTAAGCTCGCCCCACTTCGCCGAAAGCGCCGTGTTCATGGCTTCTTCCAGCTCGGTGTTGTGGCTGACGATCTGATTCGGGCGCATTTCGAGGTCGGACAGCTTGCCGAAGGCGGGCTGCAGAGCGCTGATGAACTCGGTTTTCAGCTGACCGTCCAGCTCGTCGCGGGTGTATTCGCTTTCCACGTTGCCGCACACATTGGTGTAGAACAGCAGCGGATCGGCGATCTTATACGAATACACACCCGAGCAGCGCACCGACACGTCCACATCCAGCCCGATCTTGGTGTCCACCACGCGGAACGGGATGGGATTCGGCGTGCCGAATTTGTTGTCGATGAGTTCTTTGGTGTTGAAGTAGTACACGCGCTGATCCTTGCCGGTGTCGCCGCCGTAGGTAAAGCGCTTGCCGATGGTCTTGAACGTCTCCTTGATGCTGTTGCCGAGGCTGCCCGAGAAGATGGACGGCTCGGTGGACGCGTCATAGGTAAACTCGCCCGGCTCGGCGCAGACCTCGACGACCTTGCCCTGCTCCACGATGATCATGCACTGACCGTCCGCGACGGCAATGCCCGATCCGCTCGAAATGATGTTGTCGCTCGCCTTTGTGTTGGAAGAGCGGCCGCTCACCCGTTTTTGTCCCTTGGTGACCAGCACCTCTTTCGGCATCGCCTCGCAATAGAAAAATTCCTTCCACTGATCGGCAAGTGTGCCGCCCAGTGCGCCGATGCCGGCTTTGATCAGTCCCATATGCAGTTCCCCTTTCGTGGTGTATATATTTTCGGCAGAAGCCGTTTTTCACAAGGTTAAACGGATGGGGGCGCGCGCCCCCACGGTGTCAGGCGTGTCTTTTCTTATAAACGACCGCTGTCGCAGAGCCGCAAAGCGTCAGTGCGGACAGGACAAGCAGCATCCACAGCGTCTTGTGGCTGCTGTCGCCCGTTTCGGCGGGCTTGACGGTGCCGGGCGTGGTATTGCCGCCGTTATTGTTGTTGCCGCCGTCGCCGTTGCCGGACGGGGCGGGGGTGTTCTTCGTGTAGGTATTTTCAAAGATCATTTTGTCGGTTTCGCCGTCGTTGTCAATTTCGTAATAGTCGCCGAGTGCGTCGTGCAGCTTGCGGACGGGATAGGCGCTCCACAAATAGGCATCCTCATCGGCATCATAGCCACCGACTGCGATTACCCATAAGGCATCGGAATAGGTCCAATTCGCAGCCGTGCCCTTTTTCTCGCGAAGATACAGACCTTCAAAGATAAAGGACTCCACCTGATCGCGCGGACCGGTGACGGAGAAAACGCTGTCAACGCTGCCGACGCCGTCGGTCTCGACGGTGGATTTCACTGTGATGTCTTCAAAAAGGTCGGGGGTGGTGCTTCCCCACAGCTCCAACTCGAACGTCTCCTTGCCGGGGGCGGTGTTGTCGCCCTGCTTCACGACCTTTGTGAACGGGAATTCGACCGTGATGGGGTCGGTATTGTCGGTGTAGGTGTGACCGAAGTTCATTTTCTCCAGCGGGTCGCCGATGACGGAATAGACATCCTCGTTGTCGGTCCGTATCATGCTTGTGGCATGAATGACCGGCGCATAGGTCATGTCGCTGTCGCCCGTTGTCTCGTCGGGATCCAGCTCCACCGGACGGAGCGCAATGTGATAGACAGCGCCGGAGAACGTCCAGCTGTCCGACGCAATGAGCGACTCCTGACGGACAAGGAAGCCCTCGTCCATGAACTTGTGCACCTGCTCGGCAGGGCCGGAGATGATGAATTCGTTTTGGAATTCACCGACACCGATGGTGGTTGCGTCAAGTCTCAGATTCAAATTTGAACACGGGTCCTGGGTGTCGTTTTCGCCTGCGTATTCAAACGGCGTCAGAACAAACGCCCAACTGCCGGGGGCGTTCTTGCCGCCCTTTTGCACCGCCGTGGTGTACGGAATGGTGACGGTGAGATTGCCGTCTTCGTCCGGTTCTGCCGCAAAAGCCATTGTCGGAATTGCCGCAACGGCAAAGACCAGCAGCAGAAGCAGTGCCAGAAGTTTTCTTGCCCTTTTCATTGTGTTCCTCCCCTGATTGTGAAATTTGTATATCGCAAACGGTGGGAGCGCCCATCGCACCCGCCGCGGATACCGAACCTCAAAACGTTTCCCCTTCGTCGTCGGGCTGCCATTCGAGGATGTCCCCCGGCTGACAGTCGAGCGCACGGCAGATGGCGTCAAGTGTGGAAAAGCGCACGGCGCGGGCACGGTTGCATTTGAGAATGGACAGGTTGGCAAGCGTGATGCCCACCTTGTCCGAAAGCTCCGTCAGCCCGATCTTGCGCTTTGCCATCATGACATCGAGATTGACAACGATCATGCCCATCCCCCTCTCAAACGGTCATGTCGTTTTCCGTCTTATAGTGCACCGCTTCGGCGAAAAGCTGCGCCATGACGAAAAGCAAAAGACCGATGATGGTAAAGGCGACAAACACGACCACCATGAAAAACTTGTGGACAAAAAAGACCATGATGAAATAGAAAGCGGCAATGACGAGCGCTTCCCAGCCGACGGCGCGCAGCCGCCTGACCGTGTCGTCGGAAAACGCCTTGCCGCGGTTGATGTTGCGCATGATGTGCAGCCCCTGCCACAGCATCAGCTCCGCCATGAAGCCGGAAACGGCGAGCACCGCAAAATATTTCTCAAACAGCCGCTCCGGCTCGCCTGCCACATGCTGCGTCACGTCGGGAATGCTCCACGGCAGCGTCACCATCAGCACCGCCGCCAGCAGCATGGCGAAGATCAGCGCAAATTCCAGAAATCGACCGAGCCCTTTTTGCAGTTTTGTATTCAAGCTTTCACATCCCATGATATAATACAGTTGCAGTATATCATTTATCGATAAATTTGTCAACCGACAGATTTCTATTGTGTTTTGCGCCGAGGCGTGCTACAATAATGCATATATGTCTTTTAAGAAAGGTTGATACCATGGGACTGATGAAAGCGCTTTTCGGCGATTACAGCACGCGGGAATTGAAACGCGTGCGTCCGCTGTGTGATAAGGTTTTGGCGCTGGATGAAACCTACCGCGCCATGTCCGCCGACGAACTGAAAAATCAGACGGCGGTTCTCAAAGAACGCCTGCAAAACGGCGAAACGCTCGACGACATTCTGCCCGAAGCATTTGCGACCTGCCGCGAGGCGTCGGCGCGCGTGCTCGGCATGCGGCATTTCCCCGTGCAGATCATCGGCGGCATCATCCTGCATCAGGGACGCATCGCGGAGATGCGCACCGGCGAGGGCAAAACGCTCGTCGCCACCCTGCCCGCCTATCTCAACGCTCTGACGGGCAAGGGCGTCCATATCGTCACCGTCAACGACTATC
>URNF01000065.1 GCA_900549155.1 uncultured Oscillospiraceae bacterium
CTTTGCCCGAAAATGAAATACCACCCGCTTTGCGGGTGGATATTTATTTTATACAGTGCCGAAAACTGCGCGGCGTTGGAAAATCCGCAGCGATAGGCAATCTCCGTGCAAGAAAGGGCGGAGCTTTTCAGCAGCGTATCGGCGGCGCGCAAACGGGTCCGCATGAGATATTGCTGCGGCGACACGCCGTAGATTTCCCGAAAACGGTGCCCGAAACGGCTGTAGCTGAGATGCAGCGCGGCGGCAAGTGCGGAAAAAGCGATGTGCGTGTGGTAGTTTTCCTCTATGTACCGCGCGGCAAAGGCGAGTGATTTTTCCGTGGGGCGTGTGACAGGGGTGATCTTGCGCGTCAGCTGTATGACCAGTGCCTGCACCAGCAGGGACAGCATAGCGTGATAGCCGCTTTCCTGGCGGCAGCTTTCCCGCAAAAGCGCGGCGGCAATACTGCCGATAGTGCCGCCGGCGTCTTCCCACACGCCGCTTGGCAGCGAAAGCGGACAGGAAAAGGCGGCGCAAATGAGACGGCAGGGACGATCGTGTGTTTCGTCGTGCGCCGTCTGCGGCGCAATGAGGGCAAAGCAGCTGTCGGAAAACGCATGGGTTTTGCCGCCGATGACGGTTCTGCCGCTGCCGCTTTGATAGCAGACAAGCTCATACTGATCGTGCTCATGCAGCGGGATGTGACATCCCGCAGGATGGCTGCCCTGCCAAACAGTATAAAAAACGCAGTTCTCCATGTCATCATCTCCCTATACACAGTATATCACGAGAATGAGAAAAAGCAAATACATATAAGTTTTCAGCAAATGCCGTATAGCTGCTCACTGGAAAAAATCGTATGCTGGAAAAAAGGAGGAATGCTGCATGACAAACGAGCAATACGAGAAAAACCTGTCCGTCCCGACGGGGCGAGTGGATGTGATTTTAGACACAGATGCCTATAACGAGGTGGACGATCAATTTGCCATTGCCTATCTGCTGCACGCAGAGGAGCGGGTGAACCTTTTGGGCTTTTGCGCCGCACCGTTTTTCAATTCCCGTTCTGTGTCGCCTGCTGACGGCATGAAGAAAAGCTATGACGAAATCAAAAAGCTGCTGCGGCTTGCAGACAGGGAAGACCTGTGCGAGCGGGTATATCGCGGCTCGGAGCAGTATCTGCCGGACGAAAAAACGCCCGTTCTCTCGGATGCGGCGCGCTTTCTCGCGGAGACGGCGCGCGGTTATACCCCGCAGCACCCGCTGTATGTGGTGGCGATCGGCGCGATCACGAACGTGGCGTCGGCGTTGCTTTCTGCACCGGAAATTGCGGAAAACATCGTGATCGTGTGGCTCGGCGGACATGCGCACCATTGGCAGCGACAGCCGGCGGGGGAGTTCAATATGACCCAGGACATTGCCGCAGCATGCGTGGTATTCGGCAGCGGCGCGCCGCTGGTGCAGCTGCCCTGTTCGGGCGTGGTGGATCACTTTATCGTGACCGAGGCGGAGTTGCAGCGGTATATGCTGGGGAAGGATCCCCTTTCCGACTATTTGGCCAAAAACGTCTTGGAGGACCAGGCGATATATGCCGCAGGACAGCCGTGGGGCAGGGTGATCTGGGACGTGACAGCGGCAGCGTGGCTGCTCAATGACGGCGAACGGTTTATGCAGAGCGTTCTCACACCGCCGATGCTGCCGACCGAAGAGCGCGACTATGTGCCGGCTAGGACGGCAAAGCCGATACGCTATGTTTATGCGGTCGATCGCACGGCACTGCTTGCCGATATGTTCCGCCGCATTGCGGGAGAGGAGCGCGGCGCGTGAAAATTCTCAATTTCGGTTCGCTGAACATAGACTATGTCTACCGCGTCGATCGGTTTGTGCAGGCGGGCGAAACGCGCGCCGCAGCATCCATGCAGCGCAATGTCGGCGGCAAGGGGCTCAACCAGTCGGTGGCGTTGGCGCGTGCGGGCGCGCAGGTGTTTCACGCAGGCTGCGTCGGCGCGGACGGTGTGTTTCTTTTGGACTTTTTGCGGAATGAGGGTGTGGACACGCGGTATATACGGACCGTTTCCGCTCCGACCGGACACGCCGTCATCGAGGTGGAGGAAAGCGGCGAAAACCGCATTCTGCTGTATGGCGGCGCAAACCGCCTTGTGCGCGAAGAACAGGTGGTTGAAACGCTCTCGGCGTTTGCGGCGGGGGACGTTTTGCTGCTGCAAAACGAAATTAACGGTGTGGAGCGGCTCATCGACGCGGCGCACGCCCGCGGGCTGACGGTGATGCTCAACCCCTCTCCGTTCACGGAAAACCTGGCGGCGCTGCCCGCAGGGGCGGTGGATTGGTATTTTGTCAACGAGACGGAAGCTGCGCAGCTGTCCGGGAAAAGCGGCGAGAAAGCGGTCATCGCCGCACTGCGGCAGAAGCACCCGCAAGCGCGTTTTGTCTATACGATGGGCAGCAAGGGCGCTGTCTATTTCGATGCCGCAGCGCAGCTTTTTGTGCCCGCAGTGCCTGTTGAGGCAGTGGACACCACGGCGGCGGGCGACACCTTCACCGGCTATTTTCTCGCGACTTATTATTCTATGGGCGGAGATGTACAGGCAGCGCTCACAGCGGCTGTCACCGCTGCCGCAAAGGCGGTCACGGTCGTCGGTGCGGCAAGCGCCATACCGAAAAAAGAGGAACTCTCATGACGAGAGTTCCTTTTTTATGTATCACTGTCCGGCTTTTCGGCAAGCGCCGCGGCAATGGCGGCGGTGATCTCCTCATCGGTGAGGGTGGGGGTGCGGTCAAACCGCATCAGATATTCCACATTGCCGTTGGTGCCGTGGATGGGGGAAACGGTGACGGCGGCGGGATAGAGGTGGTTTTCCGCCGCCGCGTCGGCGATGCGGCGCAAAAGCGGCGGCAGGGTCGCGGGATCCTTCACCACGCCGTTTTTCCCAAGCTCCCGCCTTTCCGCTTCAAACTGCGGCTTAATAAGGCAGATGCAGACGCCGTCTGCGGACAGCACGCGGTCGACGGCAGGGAAGATCTTGGAAAGCGAGATAAAGGACACATCGACCGTCACCATGTCCTTGATGCCGCCGACCTGTTCGGCGGTCAGGTTGCGGGCGTTGGTGCGCTCCAAAACCCGCACGCGGTCGTCGTTGCGCAGCTCCCACGCCAGGATCCCGTAGGCAACATCCACGGCGCAAACGGACGCCGCGCCGTGCTGCAGCAGACAGTCGGTGAACCCGCCGTTGGATGCGCCGATATCGCAAACACGCTTGCCCGTCGGGTCGACGTCGAAAACGGCAAGTGCCTTTTCCAGCTTATACCCCGAGCGGCTGGCATAGCGCCGCGCTTTCTCCCGCAGAGTGAGGGCGGTGTCGGGCGAAACCGGCATGCCCGGCTTGTCGGCGGGCGTGTTGCCGATATAGATGCGCCCTTCCATGATCAGTCCCGTCGCTTCTGTCGGGGTAACGCCGAGCTGCGCCGCAACCAGCGCGTCCAATCGTATTGTTTCCATGGTTTTCCTCATTCCAAATGCAAAGTTTTCTTGACATCCTCAAGCGGCAGCTGGCGGATGCGGTGAGCGGTGGTGCGCTCGTTATAGCTGTAGATCCACACATCGCAGGCGCCGACGGGCTTTTGAAACACGCTTTGTCGCAGCTGGATACAGCTGATGCGGTCGTGCGGCAGCACCACCGTGTGCAGCACAAAGCCCTTGGCATAGCACAGCGTCAGGCAGTCATCGCCCGCCGCAATGCCCGTGGCAGCGCGTTCAAACAGCGCCAGCACCAGCCGCCAGACAAGCGGAAACACGCACACAGCGCCGCCGAGACGGATAAGCTCCGCCCAAAAGGGGAAGAAGTGCGAAAGGATCATGACGGCGGGCACAAGCAGCGCACAGGCAAGCAGCTGCCAGCGCGTATAGCGCCACAAAGCGCCGAACGCGGGATGCACCTGCACCGGCTTGCGGGAAAACTCCCAAAGGAGCTTTTTCACCGTGCGGTCGGTGGTCGTGCGCGAAGCGGCAGGCACCAAAACGGCTTTGTCGTTTTTGCGCTTGCCGTAGCCGATGCACTGGATGAACACGACATTGAGCCGCAGAATGTTGCTGAGCACACTCTGCCTGTAGTCGAGATAGTTGATACCCTTGACGGGGCAGGTGTATTGCCGCCGTATGAAAAGTCCCGTGCGGATATACAGAAACGTGTTATACCGCGTCACGGAAAAACCGACATAGTGCAAAAGGTTGCGCAAAAACGTGATGCCCCAGCCGATGAGCACGATAAGGGCGATGAGCGCGGCGGTGCGCGGGATGAATTCCACAACGCCTGCCAGCGTTTCCAACTCGGACAAAAGCAGCTGCTGAAATTCCCTGCCGAGAATTTTTCCCGCCTGGTTGAAGGCGGTGGCGACAAACAACACGCCGGTCAGCGTGCTGGACACCACGACCGACAAAAACACGAGATAGCGCCATTTCGGACGATAGACGCCGCGCTCCTGCACCGTCGGCTTTTGCAGACGCAGCGACAGCAGCGCCTCGGCGTCACGGCTGCGCATGAGCAGCTGAAAATCAAAGCTGCGCAAAGCGCCGCCCGCTGTGTCCACGAACACCCGCCGCGCGCTGACCGGCACAAGATAGAAAGGCGCTTCCGAGGAAAGGGTGGTGATGTGTGCAAGCGGGATGCGCGACTCCCGCTTTATGAACAGTCCGCTTTTGATAATGAGGTTTTCTCCGTCACAGGCAAAGGTGTTGCACCGCCAGGTGAAATAGGAGAAAAGAACGATCACCAAAAGGACAAGAATGTCGAACCACGCGCCGCGCACCCAGGCATAGAGCGCTTCGGGACTGCGGATCGCCAAGAGACCGCGCGCCGCAGGCAACAGCAAAAGGAAAAGATATTTCCCGATATAGGGAATGATCTGCAGCGGGTGCAGGCGCTTTTCGTCAATCATGATGCGCCCCCGTGATGTCCAGAAGATATGCCTGCAGCTGCCCTGCCTGCGACAGCGGGATGCCCTCAATGAGCACCATGCCGCCCGTGACAAACAGAATGAGCGAGCCGATGCCGGCGATGCGCTCGGGCGGACCGTAGAGCAGGGTGATATACCGCACGTTGGAAAGCGGCACGACGCGCCGCCGCCTTATCAGCACGCCGTCCGTGACCTCCAGCCGATCCTCATGCAGCGCATAGGCGATGTGCCGAAAACGCAGCGGCAGAAAAACGCAGACGACAAACAGCCAAACGGCGACCCACACGGCGGAAAAAAGATAGACATAGATCTGCGGCAGCGGACGGATATAGGTCATCGCCACCGACGCGGCGGAAAGCAGCAGCGCCACCAAAACGGCATAGATCATCCACACGATGAACAAACGGCGGGACGGTCGTTTTTGCAGCATAGGCATACTCCTTTCCGAAATGTACTACTATATATTACCTTGATTTGCGGAATTTTTCAATGCTTTTTATGCGGGTATAGGAAAAATGTTTGCGGGGAAACTACCGTTGACGACAGGAAAAACAGCACGAAAGGGAGAAAAAGCATGGAAAAGGACTTTGGGCGGGAAATTGAGGACATTCTGCTGCTGACGGCGCATGTCACGGTTGCGCAGGCAACGGCAAAGCAGCTGTATGCGGCGGTGTGTACGGCGGCGATGCATCGGCTGTATCCGCTGTGGCAGGAGCAGGAAAAGGCCGTCAAAAAGCGTGCGGCCTATTTTTCGGCGGAATTTTTGATGGGCAGAATGGTGTTTTCCAATTTGTTCAACATGGGGCTTTTGACGCAAACGGAACAGCTGCTTTCGGAAAACGGCGTCGATATACGGATTTTGGAGGAGATCGGCGATGCCGCGCTCGGCAACGGCGGACTCGGGCGGCTTGCCGCCTGCTTTCTCGATGCCGCCGCGACACAGGACTTGGCGCTCGACGGCTACGGCATCCGCTATCGCTACGGCATTTTTCGGCAGAAATTCGAAAACGGCTTTCAGAAAGAGGAAGCGGACGACTGGACGCGCTGCGGCGATCCCTTTTCGGTGCGACGCGAGGAAGAGCGGGTGCGGGTGCAGTTCGGCGATCAGACCGTGTGGGCGGTGCCGTATGATATGCCGATCATCGGCTTCGGCTGTCGGACGGTCAACACCCTGCGCCTGTGGCAGGCAGAACCGCTTGTCCCCTTTGATTTTTCTCTTTTCAATGCGCAAAAATACGCCGCCGCTTTTGCCGAGCGGGACGCGGCGGAAACGATCAGCGCGGTTTTGTATCCCAATGACGACGGCATGGCGGGAAAGAAACTGCGCTTAAAGCAGCAATACTTTTTCGTCAGCGCCTCCCTGCAGGATATGCTGCGCCGCTTCAAGCAAAGCGGCGAGACGGATCTGACGCAGCTGCCCGATCGCTATGCCGTGCAGCTCAACGACACTCACCCCGTGGTCGCGATCCCCGAGCTTATCCGCCTTTTGCTGGAAGAGGGCACGGATTTCGGCGCGGCGCTGGCTGTCGCACGGCGCATGTTTGCCTATACCAACCATACCCTCATGCCGGAAGCGCTGGAGACATGGGACATCGCGCTTTTTCGTCAGGTGCTGCCGACGCTCTATCCCATTGTGCGGCGGCTGCAGCTTTCGCTGCGGCATGAGCTCGGCAACATGGGCGTGACGGATTTCACGCCGTTTGACATCCTCAGTGATCGGCGGGTGCACATGGCGCGGCTGGCGCTTTTCGGCGCGCATGCCGTCAACGGCGTTGCCGCCATCCACACCGAGCTGCTCAAAACGCGGGTGCTGCCCGACTGGTATCGCCTGTTCCCGACGCATTTTCACAATATCACCAACGGTATCACCCAGCGCCGCTGGCTGGCGCTTGCCAATCCCGAGCTTGCCGCCATCATCACCGAACGCATCGGCGACGGATGGCTGACGCATCTGGAGCAGCTGCGGGGGCTGGAAAAGCACGCGGACGATCCTCGGCTTTCGGAGCAGCTGCGCTTTATGCGGCAGCAAAAGAAAAAGCAGCTTGCCGCCTATATGGAAAAGAAAAGCGGTCTTTTGCTGCGCTGGGATTTCCTTTTGGATGTGCAGATCAAACGTCTGCACGAATATAAACGTCAGCTGCTCAACGCGTTTTCCATCCTTGACATCTATTTCCGTCTGAAGGACGGCACCCTCACCGATTTCCAGCCGACCGCCTTTTTGTTCGGCGCAAAGGCGGCGCCCGGTTATCGCCGCGCAAAAGCGATCATAAAATATATCAACGAAATTTCCCGCATGATCGCCAATGATGCGACGGTGTCCGATCGGATGCAGGTGCTGTTTGTGCCGGACTACGGCGTGTCCTATGCCGAAAAAATTATCCCCGCCGCCGACATTTCCGAGCAGATCTCCACCGCTGGCACGGAAGCATCGGGCACAAGCAACATGAAATTCATGCTCAACGGCGCTTTGACGCTCGGCACGTATGACGGCGCGAACATCGAGATCGTGGAGCATGCGGGCATCGAAAACAACTATATCTTCGGCGCAACGGTAGAGGAGCTGCAGGCACTGCGCCCGCAGTATGACCCGAAAGCGCTGCTTGCTCACAATGACCGTTTGCGCCGCGTGGCGGAGACGCTCATCGACGGCACGTTTTCCGACGACTCAACGGGGATGTTTGCCGAGCTGTACCGTTCGCTGACCGAGGCGGACTGGCAGCAGGCGGACTATTATTATCTTTTCGGCGACTTCGATGCCTACAGCGCCGCCCGCCTGCGTGCAAACGCCGACAGCGCCCACGCGGACAGCTTTTTCGCAAAAAGTTTGCATAACATCGCGGGGGCTGGCTATTTTTCGGCTGATCGCGCAGTTTTGGAGTATGCGCATGAAATTTGGACACTTTGAAAAGATTTTCTTGCAAAATGCGCTGCGGTATTGTAAAATAGGGTGTATCCAAAATTTAACTACCGAAAGGAGTCTTCACCCCAAATGTGTGGTATCGTAGGGTATATCGGAAAAAAACCGGCAGCGCCGCTGCTGCTGGAAGGGCTTGAAAAGCTGGAATACAGAGGATATGATTCCGCGGGAATTGCCGTCGGCAGTGCCGACGGCATTGTGGTTGAAAAGAAGCTGGGGAGACTGCGTGTGCTTGCCGACCTCATAAATGACGGCAAGGATCTGCCGCAGACGGTCGGTATCGGACACACCCGCTGGGCAACGCACGGCAAGCCCAGCGACATCAACTCCCATCCGCATTGCAGTGCGTCGGGGAAATTCGCCGTGGTGCACAACGGCATCATCGAGAATTATTTGGCGCTGACGGCGGAGCTGAAAGCGGACGGTGTGGAATTTGCGTCCGAGACCGACAGTGAGGTGGTCGCGCAGCTGCTTGATAAATATTATACCGGTGATTTCTTCGACGCGGTCAAAAAGACGGTCGCGCGGCTTGAGGGTTCGTATGCACTGGGCATTCTCTGCGCCGACCATCCGCATCACCTGATCGCGGTGCGCAACGCAAGCCCCCTCATCATCGGGCTTGCGGGCGACGGCAACTTCATTGCATCGGACATCCCCGCTGTTTTGGCACACACCCGCCGTGTGGTGCATCTTCTGGATCACGACATGGCGGTGCTGACCGCCGGCAGCGTCAGTGTCTATGATAAGGACGGCAACCCCGTACACCGTGAACCGTTCACGGTGGATTGGGATGTCGCCAGCGCGGAAAAGGGCGGCTATCCGCACTTCATGATCAAGGAGATCATGGAGCAGCCGAGCGCCCTGCGTGCCACCATTTCGCCGCGCATCGACGATGACGGCAATGTGGTGCTCGACGGCATTCATCTGACCGCCGAACAGCTCAGAAGTTTCCACCGCATCCACATCATCGCCTGCGGCTCGGCATATCACGTCGGCATCGTGGGCAAATATGTCATCGAGAGCATGACGCGCATCCCCGTTGAGGTGGATCTCGCTTCGGAATTCCGCTATCGCGATCCCATTGTCGATGAGCATTCGCTGGTCATCATCATCAGCCAGTCCGGCGAAACGGCGGACACGCTGGCGGCGCTGCGTGAAGCGAAAAAGCGCGGTGCGCGTGTTCTGTCGGTTGTGAACGTGGTGGGCAGCTCCATCGCGAACGAGAGCGACGACGTGCTCTACACCTGGGCGGGACCGGAGATCGCCGTAGCGACCACCAAGGCATATTCCACGCAGCTGACGATGATGTATCTCATCGGTCTGTATATCGCCCGCGCCATCGGCAAGATGGACGAAAAAACAGTGCGGGATCTGGTGGGCGAAATTCAAAAGCTGCCGGATACATTGGAGGAGATCCTCAAGTGTGCGCCGACACTGAAGCAGCTTGCCGAGCGGTATGTCTATCTGGAGCATGCCTATTTTATCGGCAGAAACCTCGACTATGCGGTGGCGATGGAAGCGTCGCTGAAGCTTAAGGAGATCAGCTATATCCACTCCGAAGCCTATGCGGCGGGCGAGCTGAAGCACGGCACGATCTCCCTCATCGAGGAGGGCACGTTTGTGGTCGGGCTTGCCTGCTGTGACCGTCTTCTCGACAAAACGCTGTCCAACATCAAGGAAGTGAAAGCGCGCGGCGCAGAGGTGCTGCTGGTGACGACCGACGCCCACAAGGCGATGGTGCCCGAAGCGGATCACGTGATCTACATTCCCGAAACGCACGAGCTGTTCATGCCGTCGCTTGAAGTCGTGCCGATGCAGATGCTGGGGTATTATATCGCCCTTGCGCGCAACTGCGACATCGACAAGCCGCGCAATCTTGCAAAGAGCGTGACGGTGGAATAATAAAAGGAAAAGCCGCCAACTGGCGGCTTTGTCCCGTTTTGAAAGGAGCCATTTATCATGACGGTGTCACCGAAAAAGATCGGCAAATGGGTGCTGGGACTGTCCGCCGTGGCGGCGGGCGCTGCCGCCGTTTCCTATGTCGTCACCAAAAAGCTGGTGGATGTGGCGGTGGACAGAGAAACACCCAAAGCGCTCGAAAAGACAAAGGAGACCTTTGCCGGTTCGGAAAAAATGCGCGAGATCATGGAGGAGCAGAAAGCGGCGGCGGATGCGCTGGAAGCCACGCCGCATGAGGATGTCGAGCTGACGGCGTTTGACGGCGAGCGGCTTGTGGGACACTGGGTGCGGTGTGACGCGCCGAAGCGCACGCTCATCGCTTTTCACGGCTGGCGTTCCTCGTGGACGATGGATTTCGGACTGATCGCAGACTATTGGCGGCGGGCGCACTGCAATGTCCTGTTTGTGGAACAGCGCGGTCAGAACGGCAGCAGCGGCGCCTATATGGGTTTCGGACTGCTGGAACGGCACGACTGCCTCAAATGGGCGGAATATGTTGACGGTCTCGGCGAGGGACTGCCGGTGTATCTCGTCGGCGTGTCGATGGGTGCGTCAACGGTGCTGATGGCGTCGGGGATGCAGCTGCCTGCGTGTGTGCACGGCATCATGGCGGACTGCGGCTATACCTCGCCGAACGCCATTTGGAGATACATCTCGGAGAAAAATCTGCACCTGCCCTACACGGGGCTGCGCCGCATGGTGGTCGACGATCTCTGCCGCCGCAAATGGATCACCGAGGACAATAACTATTCCTGCACGGACGCTTTACAGCACTGCACGGTGCCGGTGCTGTTCATCCACGGCACGGCGGATCACTTCGTGCCGGTGGAGATGTCGTTTGAAAACTACCTCGCCTGTGCTGCACCGAAGCAGCTGATGATCGTGCCGGGCGCCGATCACGGCATGAGCTATCTTGTGGAGCGGGAACGCTATGAAGCGACCTGTAATGCATTTTTTGAAAAATACGATAAGTAAGCAAGTGAATTGTCAAACTAAGTGCAACAAGAATTGAGTTCGAAGTCCCACAGTTCTT
>URNF01000066.1 GCA_900549155.1 uncultured Oscillospiraceae bacterium
GTGGCGGGAGCACGGCGTCGACATGTTCAAAATGCTCGACGCGGAATTTGCGATGATCCTCTATGATGCAAAAACGGGAGAATATGTCGCCGCGCGCGATCCCATCGGCATCCGCCCGCTGTACTACGGGCAGGACGCGCGGGGCGTCACGGTGTTTGCAAGCGAGCCGAAAAACCTTGTCGGACTGTGCGCACGGGTGATGCCGTTCCCGCCGGGCTGCTATTGGAAGGGCGGCAAATTCGTCCGCTATACGGACATTGCGCACGTGGACGCGGTGTGTCATGACGATGTGGAAACGGTGTGCAAAAACATCCGCGAAAAGCTCATCGCGGGCGTGGAAAAACGCCTTGTGGCGGACGCAAAGGTGGGCTTTCTCTTGTCGGGCGGTCTCGATTCGTCGCTGGTTTGCGCCATTGCCGCCCGCCGCAGCAAGACCCCCATCCGCACCTTTGCCATCGGCATGCGTGAGGATGCCATTGACCTCAAATATGCCCGCGAGGTGGCGGACTTCATCGGCAGTGAGCACACCGAGGTGATGATGACCGAAAAAGAGGTGCTTTCCGCTCTCGAAACGGTGATCAAAACGCTCGGGACCTATGACATCACCACTGTGCGCGCCAGCATGGGCATGTATCTTCTGTGCAAGTGGATCCACGAAAACACCGACATCCGCGTGCTGCTCACGGGCGAAATTTCCGACGAGCTGTTCGGGTATAAATACACCGACTATGCGCCCGACGCCGCCGCGTTCCAGGCGGAATCGGAAAAGCGCGTGCGCGAGCTGCATATGTACGATGTGCTGCGCGCCGACCGCTGCATTTCCGCCAACGCTCTCGAAGCGCGCGTGCCGTTCGGTGATCTCGATTTTGTGCGCTATGTCATGGCAGTCGATCCCGCAAAGAAAATGAATGTCTACGGCAAGGGCAAATATCTCCTGCGCCATGCGTTCGAAAGCGACGACCTGCTGCCGCGCGACATCCTTTGGCGCGAAAAGGCGGCATTTTCCGACGCGGTGGGACATTCCATGGTGGACGATCTCAAAGCCTATGCCGAGACGGTCTACACCGACGAGGCGTTTGCCGCCCGCTGTGTGCGCTATATCCATGCCACCCCGTTCACCAAGGAGTCGCTGCTCTACCGTGAGATCTTTGAAAAATACTATCCCGATCAGTCGGAGATGGTCGTCGACTTCTGGATGCCGAACAAGGCGTGGAAGGGCTGCGATGTGAACGATCCGTCGGCGAGGGTACTGGGGAATTATGGCGCGAGCGGGTTGTAAACAACCCGCTCGAGGAATTTCTCTTGTCGCCCATTGTCGGGGACGGAAAGTTCCCTCGCAAGCGAGTTCTAAAGAGACCGCTTGAGGAATTTCTCTTGTCGCCCATTGTCGGGGGCGGAAAGTTCCCCCGCAAGCGGGTTGTAAACAACCCGCTCGAGGAATTTCTCTTGCCGTCCAAGACGACGGACGGGGAAGTTCCCCCGCAAGCGGTTCACACGTGCGGGCTTTGCTTTCCGTCAAAATGCGGTCGGCAAAAGAAACTGTCACCGTCCCGCAAAGTGGGACTTGCGGGTTCTCTTATCTTATGGTATACTGAATACGTATGCAATATTGACGGAGATAAGAGGAGAGAACATGAGCATAGCAAGCGGAATTTCGCTGCTGTCCGGCGTCGCGCTGTTTTTGTTCGGCATGTCCCTGATGGGGGACGGCTTAAAGCGCGTGGCGGGCAGCCGCTTGGAAGTCATTTTGTACCGTTTGACCGGCACGCCGCTCAAGGGCGTTTTGCTCGGCACGGGCGTGACTGCCGTCATCCAGTCGTCGTCGGCGACCTCGGTGATGGTGGTCGGCTTTGTCAATGCCGGCATGATGAAGGTGCGCCAGGCGATCGGCATCATTCTCGGTGCCATTCTCGGCACGTCCATCACCGGCTGGATCATCTGCCTTTCCGACATCGGCGGCAGCGGCGGCTGGGTGGAGCTTTTGTCAACCTCGACGCTCACCGGTGTCATTGCCGTCATCGGCATCATTCTCGTCATGTTCTGCCACGGCGACACCGAAAAGCACCTCGGCAGCATCATGATGGGCTTTGCCGTTCTGATGTTCGGCATGCAGATGATGTCCGGTGCGGTAGCACCCCTGCGCGAAAGCGAGACGTTTGTTGCGCTGCTCACCCGTTTCTCCAATCCGTTTCTCGGCATCCTTGCGGGCTGCCTTTTCACCTGTATTCTCCAAAGCGCGTCCGCTGCGGTCGGCATATTGCAGGCGCTTGCCGTCACCGGCGCGGTGGATTTTTCCGTGGCGCTGCCCATCATCATGGGCATTGCCATCGGTGCGGCGGTGCCGGTGCTTATTTCCGCGTTCGGCGCGGGTGTGAACGGCAAGCGCACCGCGTTTGTCTATCTGCTCATTGACGTGATCGGCGTGGTGCTGTGGGGCGGCGTTTTCTATGCCGCCAACGCCATCTGGCACTTCCCGTTCATGAACGACACCATGACGATGGTGTCCGTTTCGGCGCTCAACACCCTGTTCCGTTTTCTGACGGTGCTGGCGCTGACGCCGCTGACGGGCATGCTCGAAAAGCTCATTTGCTTTCTCATTCGCGACGACGGTGAGGAAGAGGACTCCGCCGAGATCGACCGCCTTGAAGAGCGCTTTGTTGCACACCCGGCGCTGGCGCTCGAACAGAGCCGCCTTGCCATGGTCTCCATGGCGCGCAAGACCGCTAAGAACCTTTCCCGCGCGTTTGCGCTTCTGATGAACTACACCGATGCGGCATATCATAAAATACAGGAAAAGGAAGCGGTCATTGATCGCTATGAGGACAAGCTCGGCACCTATCTCGTGAAGATCACGCAGCATGAGCTGACCCATGAGCAGAACCGCGAAATTTCCAAGTTTTTGCACACCATCAGCGACTTTGAACGCATTGCCGACCACGCCGCCAACATTGCGGGCGTGGCGCAGGAAATCTTCCGCAAAAAGCTGCAATTCTCCGCAAAGGGCAAAAGAGAGCTTGACACGCTCATCGCCGCAGTCGGCGAGGTCGTGAACATTTCGTTCACGGCGTTTACCGAAAACGACCTGGCACTTGCCCGCCGCGTCGAGCCGCTCGAGGAATGCATCGACTCCCTGTGCGACGAGGTGAAGATGAACCATATTCAGCGCATCCAGTCCGGCGAATGCACGCTGTCGCACGGCTTTGTTTTCAACGATCTGCTCACAAACTATGAACGCATCGCCGACCACTGCTCCAACATCGCGGTCGCCATGATCGAGCTGGAAGCGGAAGTGTTCGACACGCACGAATACCTCGACCGTCTGAAAAACGCCCATTCTGCCGACTTTGAGCGGTATTATCAAGAATATCAACAGCAATTCTCACTTTGAAAGGATGTCTCCCATGCGCCAATCTGCAATGATCCGCCGTCTGACCGTCGCTGCCATGTTCATGGCGATGAACATTATTCTGAGTCTCAGCATTTTGAGCATCCCCGTTCCGGGCGGTCACCTCTATCTCAATGACATCGTTATCTGCACCGCTGCACTGCTGCTCGATCCGTTTTCCGCATTTGCGGTGGGCGGCGTCGGCTCGTTCATCGGCGACATGCTGTTCTATCCCGCACCCATGTTCGTGTCGCTGGCGACCCACGGGCTGCAGGCGGTGGTCATTTCCCTGTGCAGCCGCCACCTGTTCAAAAAGCACCCGCTGGCGGGCGCGATCGTCGGTGTGCTGCTCGGCGCGGTCATCATGGTGACCGGCTATACGCTGGGCAGAGCCTATGTCTATGCCACGCCGGAATATGCTATTGTGAAGCTGCCGTATGAAATTCTCCAGGCGGCGCTCGGCGTGATTGCAGGCCCCATCTTGTGCTTTGCCTGCGATCTGCGCGGGAAGTTTTCCCGCATATTGATGCGGGAAAATTAAAATTTTTGCAAAATGGGGCTTGACAACCGTTTTCGCCTGTGCTATACTACGGGCAAATCAAATGAGTATTTCGGAAAGGAGAAGGATCATGAACCGTCGTTATGCTATGGATATGATGATGCGCATGTGCTGCATGTGCATGATGCGTCATGCCCAAAACGCCGGTGATCTTTCCTCCTGTCAAACCGCATAAGGTTGACAGATCCGTTTTTTAAGGGGAGAGCTCGTCGGAGCTTTCCCCTTTATTTTTTTGCAAGGAGTGTTTCACATGCTGTATGTGCTGCCGCGTGCGGTGCGCGCCAATCTGATCGGAGATCGAATGTGCCGCTAAACTTTTTGTTGATTTAATAAACCATATTACAAAACGTAAAATGAAAAAGGAGAGTTCGTCATGAAAAAGTTTGTTTCTATCGCTCTTGCCGCGGTGCTGACCGTCGGCGCACTGTTCACCTTCGCCGGCTGCGGCAGCAACGGCATCACCATTGCCGTTCCGAACGACACCACCAACGAAGCCCGCGCGCTGCTGCTTCTGCAGGATAAGGGCATCATCAAGCTGAAGGACGGCGCGGGCATCACCGCCACCATCCGTGACATCGAAGAAAAGCCCGACGGCGTGACCTTCAAGGAGACCGAAGCCGCGCAGCTGCCCAACCAGCTGCAGGACGTTGACTATGCGGTCATCAACTCCAACTATGCCATTGCCGCGAAGCTCAACCCCGTGAAGGACGCGCTGGCGATCGAAGGTTCTTCTTCCGCCTACGGCAACATCGTCGCCGTGAAGGAAGGCAATGAAAACACCCCGAAGATCAAGGCGCTGGTTGCCGCTCTGCAGAGCAAGAAGGTTGCCGAATATATCGCGAACACCTACGGCGGCGCTGTTGTCAGCACCGTGACCGATCCCGGCGACGGCTTTGACGGCTCTGTCGACTATGCCGCGCTGGCGGGCACGACCGTTTCCGTCGCTGCATCTCCCACGCCGCATGCTGAAATTCTGAAGATCGCCAAAGAGATCCTTGCTGAGAAGAACATCACGCTCGACATCAAGGAGTTCACCGACTATGTGCAGCCGAACAACGTTGTGGAGTCCGGCGACGTGGACGCCAACTACTTCCAGCACAAGCCGTACCTCGACGACTTCAACCAGCAGAACAACACCCACATCGTCTCCGTTGCCACCATCCATGTAGAGCCGCTGGGCATCTACGGCGGCAAGCAGACCACGCTGGAAGCGCTGAAGAAATAAGATACCACAACAACAAAATAGGGGGTGCCTTGCGGCACCCCCTATTGGTTCGAGGAGCATAACACATGATTGAGATACAACATCTGTCCAAGACCTTTGCCATCGACGGCGACCGCGTGGACGCGCTGAACGATGTGTCGCTCACCATCCCCGACGGCGACATCTATGGCATCATCGGCATGTCTGGTGCGGGCAAGAGCACGCTGGTGCGCTGCATCAACATGCTGGAGCGCCCGACGGAGGGCAAGGTGCTGATCGACGGCAAGGACATGGGTGCACTGTCCGAGCGCGCGCTGCGTGCGGCGCGACGGGACATCACCATGATCTTCCAGGGGTTCAATCTGCTGATGCAGCGCAACTGCCTGGACAACATCTGCTTCCCGCTGGAGCTTGCCGGTGTGCCGCGCGCACAGGCAAAGGAAAAGGCAAGAGCGCTTTTGGAAACGGTGGGTCTGCCCGACAAGGCAAAGGCATATCCCGCGCAGCTTTCGGGCGGCCAGCAGCAGCGCATCGCCATTGCGCGCGCGCTCGCGACCAATCCGCGCGTGCTGCTGTGCGATGAGGCGACAAGTGCGCTTGACCCCAAAACGACACATGCCATCCTGGAGCTGATCCGCGACATCAACGCGCGGCTCGGCATCACCGTCATCATCATCACCCATCAGATGAGCGTCATCGAAGAGGTCTGCCGCCACGTTGCCATTCTGGACAACGGCGTGGTGGTGGAAAAGGGCGCAGTCAGCGAGGTGTTTGCCCGTCCGCAATCGGCGGCGGCAAAGCGGCTGGTGTTCCCCGACGGCGTGGCGCAGGACGCGCCGCACCTGGCGGGCGGCAAAACGCTGCGCCTTGTGTTCAACGGTGCGGACGCGGCGGGTGAGCCGCTCATTGCGCGCCTTGCCATGGAGCTGCACATTCCTGCCAGCATCCTGGCGGCATCCACCAAGAATATCGGCGGCAGAGTGTTCGGCAACATGCTGCTGAGCGTGCCCGACGAGGGGGACACGGTGGAAAAGACGCTGGCATACCTGCAGGGTGTGCCGGACATGGTTGCAGAGGAGGTCGAGGAGCATGTTTCATGATCTGTTTGATCCGGCGGCTGCCGCGGAAGCGTGGGACATCATCCGCTCGGAATTTGCACTGGCGTTTTTTGAAACGCTGTATGTGACGGTGCTGGCGACGCTGTTTGCCGTCATCATCGGTCTGCCGCTCGGCGTTTTGCTGGTGGCGGGAGAGAAAAACGGCGTGCTGCCGCTGCCGCGGTGGCTCATGCGGGTGCTGGATGTGCTCATCAATCTTTTGCGCTCCGTGCCGTTTCTGATTTTGATGATCATGGTGTTTCCGCTCACCCGCCTCATCGTCGGCACGACCGTCGGCACGGTGGCGTCCATTGTGCCGCTCGTGATCGCGGCGTTTCCGTTTGTTGCCCGCCTGGTGGAGAGCAGCCTGCGGGAGGTCAACCCCAACATCATCGAGGCGGCGCAGAGCATGGGCGCTTCGCCGTTTCAGATCATCACAAAGGTGATGCTGCCGGAAAGCGTGCCGTCGCTCATTTCCAACTTCACTGTGGCGATCACCACCATTCTCGGCTATTCCGCCATGAGCGGCATCATCGGCGGCGGCGGTTTGGGCAAGATCGCCATCAACTACGGCTATTATCGCTATAAATACCTTGTGATGTTTGCTGCCGTGATTCTGCTCATTGTGCTGGTGCAGGTGTTCCAGTCGGTGGGCACGCACCTTGCCGTGCGGGCGGATAAGCGCATCAAGAACAAAAACAGCTGAAAACCGTTATTTATTATAGAACGCGCCCCCGAAAGCAACGCTTTCGGGGGCGCGTTTTGTCAAACCGTGAAATCCTCCCACGGGATGCGCACGGCTGCCTTTTTCGTGAGAATTTCGTTGATGTGCATGAGCAGCGGGAAATCCGCGCTTTTCCAGCACCGACAGCACAAAAAAGCAGGAAAAACCGATCGCTGCCGTGAGGGAGCCGGCGACAACGAACGCCCATCGCCACTGAAGCAGCGTGGCAAACACACCGGCGATAAGCGGACCGGCAAAGCTCGCCGCGGAGAAAAACATGCAGATGCGCTGCCGTGTTTTCCGAAATGATCTTCATGAGCGGGCCGCGCACCATGGAAAGCCCATATCCGAGCACCGCAAAGCACAGCATCTGCAGCACGCCGTGCGGCAGAAACGGGAAAGCGGCGGAAACCGCACCGCCGCCGAGCAGCCCCAGGAGCACCATGGCTTTCGGGCTGAAGCGGTCGCCGAGAACGCCGTTAAACAGCTGCCCCGCCGCATAAAACGCCATATACAGGGAGGACAGCAGCGCGATGTATTCCACCGTGTATGCCGTCGCGTCCTCGCGCAGCATGAACGGCGTCAGCACGCTGAGCATGTTGCGCAGAACATAGTTGAACACATAAGGTTGCAACAGATACGCCGCCGATCACAAACGCCTTTTTTGCTGCGGGTGTGAGTCTGTTTTTCATACCGATTCCACCTTTTTTGCCGCAATAGCCCCATTCAAAACAAAAAGAGCCAAGTTTTGCAACTTGGCTCTTTTTTTGCTTGTGGCACGAATGTTCATAAGGGCTTTAACCGTCGCGGAAGAAAGTCCAAGTAAAAATCAAGGCTCAACCCGAATTAGGTCAAGCCTTGCTTGTGGTCGAGATGACAGGATTCGAACCTGCGGCCTCTGCGTCCCGAACGCAGCGCTCTACCAAACTGAGCCACATCTCGATAGAAAGGATCGTGGCGACCGTGTCACCATCAGCCTTGCTATTATACTGTACTTTTCGCCGTTTGTCAACAGTTTTTTCGAGAAAAAGGGCAGGATGCTAAAGGCATCCTGCCCCGCAATCTCATTTGAACGAGTCCTTGAGCTTTTCAAAGAAGGTGCGCCGCTTTTGATAGTTCTTTTCGCCCATCGAGTCATCCAGCGCGCGCAGCTGCTTTTTCTGCTCCGCCGTCAGATTTTTCGGCACCTCGATGGTGATGCGCATGAGCAGGTCGCCCTTGCCGCGCCCGTTGAGATAGGGAATACCCTTGCCCTTGAGCGTCACAATGTCGCCCGGCTGCGTGCCCTCCTTGATGGTGAGCGGCGCTTTGCCGTCCAGTGTCGGCACATCCAGTGTCGCGCCCAGCGCCGCCTGTGCATAGGTCAGCGGCAGATCGCACCAGATGTTGAACCGATCCCGTTCGAAAATGGGATGCGGCCGCACCGACACGCGCACCTGCAGATCGCCCGCAGGACCGCCGTTGACACCGGCGTTGCCCTTGCCGCGGATGTTGATGACCTGTCCGTCGTCGATGCCGGCGGGAATGTTGATCCCCACCGTCTGCGTTTTGCGCACCGCACCGCTGCCGTTACAGGTCGGGCAGGGGGTGTCGATGACCTTGCCTCTGCCTCTGCACTGCGAACACACCGACTGCGTCTGCATCACGCCGAACGGCGTGCGCTGCTGGTGCACTTCCTGTCCCGTGCCGTTACAGTGCGGGCAGGTGCGGGCGGTCGTGCCCGCTTTTGCGCCGCTGCCGCCGCAGGCGGAGCACCGCTCCACGATCGGCACGCTTATCTGTTTCTTGCAGCCCTTTGCTGCTTCCTCAAACGAAATGATGACCGAGGCGGTCACATCGCTGCCCTGCCGCGGCGCATTCGGGTTGCCGCCGCGGCGACCGCCGCCGCCACCGAAGAAAGAGGAGAAAATGTCGCCGAGGTCAAAGTCCATATCGCCGAAACCGCCGCCGGCATAGCCACCGCCGCCCGCGCCGAAGTTCGGATCGACGCCGGCATGACCGAACTGGTCATAGCGCGCCTTTTTCTGCGGATCGGACAGCACCTCATATGCCTCGTTGACCTCTTTGAAGTGCTTTTCCGCCTCTTTGTCGCCGGGGTTCAGATCGGGATGGTATTTTTTTGCCATCTGCCGAAAGGCTTTTTTGATGTCTGCGTCGGAAGCGCCCTTTTGCAGCCCCAACACTTCATAGAAATCACGTTTTGTCTCTGCCATATGTGTCCTCCAAACACCGCGACGCTGCGACACGGCATAAGCCGCATCGCAGCGCATCGGTTAAAACCGTATCTTCGGAATTACTGCACGTCGCCGTTGTAGTAGCCGTCAGCACCGGCGTCTGCGCCCGCATCACCCTGCGGTGCTGCTCCGTCCTGCGGCGCTGCCTGCTGATACATCTTTTCGCTCACGGCATAAAACGCCTTTGTCAGCTCTTCCTGCTTTGCCTTGATGTCGGCGGTGTCGGTGCCTTTGAGGGCTTCCTTCAGCGCGTCCACCTTCGCCTGCACATCCGCTTTTTCGTCGGCGCCGAGCTTGTCGCCCATTTCCTCCAGCGTCTTTTCACACTGGTAGACCATCTGATCGGCGTTGTTGCGGGTCTCGACATCCTCACGGCGCGCCTTGTCCTCCGCAGCATACTGCTCCGCTTCCTTCACCGCTTTTTCCACATCCTCCTTGGACATGTTGGTGTTGGAGGTGATGGTGATGTGCTGCTCCGCACCCGTGCCGAGGTCCTTCGCACTGACGTTCACGATGCCGTTGGCGTCGATGTCAAAGGTGACCTCGATCTGCGGCACACCGCGGCGTGCCGGGGCGATGCCGTCCAGCTTGAACAGACCGAGCGTCTTGTTGTCTTTCGCAAACTCACGCTCGCCCTGCAGCACATGAATTTCCACAGAGGGCTGATTGTCCACAGCCGTGGAGAAGATCTGGCTCTTCTTGGTCGGGATGGTGGTGTTGCGGTCGATGACCTTCGTCATCACGCCGCCCATGGTCTCAACGCCCAGCGACAGCGGCGTGACATCCAAAAGCAGCAAACCCTTGACCTCGCCGCCGAGAACGCCGCCCTGCAGCGCTGCGCCCATGGCAACACATTCGTCGGGGTTGATGCCCTTGAACGGCTCCTTGCCCATGAACTTCTGAATGGCTTCCTGCACCGCCGGAATACGGGTCGAACCGCCGACGAGCAGCACCTTGTCGATGTCCGCGGGCTTCAGACCGCTGTCGGACAGCGCCTGCTTGACAGGACCCATCGTGGACTCCACGAGGGAAGCGGTCAGCTCGTTGAATTTCGCACGCGTCAGCGTCATGTCGAGGTGCTTCGGACCGGTGGCGTCTGCGGTGATGAACGGCAGGTTGATGTTGCTGCTCATGCCGCCGGACAGCTCGATCTTCGCCTTTTCGGCAGCCTCGCGCAAGCGCTGCACCGCCATGCGGTCGCCGGACAGATCCACGCCGGTGTCCGCCTTGAAGCCCGCAACCATCCAGTCGACGATCTTCTGATCGAAGTCATCGCCGCCGAGGCGGTTGTTGCCGGCGGTCGCGAGAACATCGATAACGCCGTCGCCGATCTCCAGAACGGAGACATCGAAGGTGCCGCCGCCGAGGTCGTAGACCATGATCTTCTGATCGGCCTTTTCCTTATCCAGACCGTAGGCCAGAGCGGCTGCGGTCGGCTCGTTGATGATACGCTTGACGTCGAGACCTGCGATCTTGCCGGCGTCCTTGGTCGCCTGACGCTGAGCGTCGGTGAAGTATGCGGGGACGGTGATGACCGCCTCGGTGACGGTCTGACCGAGGT
>URNF01000067.1 GCA_900549155.1 uncultured Oscillospiraceae bacterium
GATGAGGCGCTGCTGCAGATGCCGACGCCGCCCGCCGTGACCCTGCACACGGGCGAAAAGCCGACGATGCAGGTACGTCTGCCGCGGTTTCTGTGGGCACCCCTCACGGCGGGGGATGAGGTCGGAAGCGTGACCTACACCTGCGGGGATCGCGTGTTGTGCACGCTGCCCGTGACGGTGGCGCAGGATCTGCCTGCGCGCACACCGCTGTCCTTTTGGGGACGGATGTGGAAATATTGCCGCGCTTTTGCGGCATGGATTTTGAAATAGGAGATACATATGGCGGAAATACGATTGCAAAAGCTGCTTTCCGAACGCGGCGTCGCGTCCCGACGGAAAGCGGAGGAACTGATCGCGGCGGGCAAGGTGAAGGTCAACGGGCACACGGCAAAGCTCGGCGACAAGGCGGACGACCGCCGCGACCTTGTGACCGTCTGCGGCAAGCGCATCGGCGCGGCACAGATGCCGGTGTACGTGCTGCTGAATAAACCGCGCGGCTTCATCACGACTCTGCACGACGAGCGGGAGCGCAAATGCGTGGAAACGCTGGTGCAGGATGTGGGCGCGCGGGTGTTTCCCGTCGGCAGACTGGACAAGGACTCCGAGGGAATGCTGCTTCTGACAAACGACGGCGATTTTGCCAATGCGGTCATCCATCCGTCGTCCCATGTGCCGAAGCGCTATCGCGTGACGGTGCGGGCACGGGTGACGCTGGAACAGCTGGAGCCGATGACGCGCGGCATGGAGATCGACGGCGAAAAGACCGCGCCTGCCGATGTGCTGCTGGTGTCCGCCGAGGACGGGCGCAGCGTGCTGGAGTTGGTGCTGTATGAGGGCAAAAACCGCGAGATCCGCAAAATGTGCGCGGCGTTGGGACTGGAGGTCATGCGGCTGCGCCGCACGGCGATCGGCCCCGTGAAGCTCGGCATGCTGCCGGTCGGCAAGTGGCGGCACCTGGAACCGCGTGAGGTGCGGGCACTGGTGATGGCGACCGGCAGGACGGAAAAGATCGCGGCGGAATATATCCGCAGCGGAAGGGGGAAATAGGGCATGATCACCATGATTCCCGCCGACGAGGAAGCGCGGCGGCAGCTCGGCATCACCGATCCCGATCTGCGCGCGATGGTGCTTGTGAACGGCAAGGCGATCGACGGACACATCCTGTTTGTGATCCGCGAAACGGAGATGGAACTGCTTTCGACCGACGTTTCGGATGCGCTTTTGCAGGAAGGACTTGTGCGCGCGGCGCTCAACTACGGCGCGCGCCGTGCGGTGGAAACGGCGTTTTCGACTGCCCCCGCTTTGAAAAACGTGCTGCACACGCTGCGGTTTTCCGAGGACGGGGAGAAGCTTTCCGTTTCTGTTTCGGAATTTTTTGACCGCGGCTGCTGTTGTCACGGAAAATTTACATAAAAAAGGCTTGTGCTTTTTCACAATATCGTGTATAATAAATCCTAATTTGGGTATTTTTTTCAAAATGCTGCTGAAAGGATCGATCTATCATGAAAAAGTTCAATATCAACGTCAACGGCAATGCCTATTCCGTCGAGGTCGAAGAGGTCGGCGCTCCGGCGGCTGTCGCCGCGCCCGCTGCGCCGGTCGCTGCTGCTCCCGCGCCTGCTCCTGCGGCTGCCCCTGCTCCTGCGGTGGCCCCTGCTCCTGCGGCGGCTCCCGCTGCCGGTGAAGAAGTCATTGCCGCGCCCATGCCCGGCACCATCGTGAGCGTCCCCGTCAAGGCGGGCGAAACGGTGAAAAAGGGTCAGGTCCTCGTCGTCTTCGAAGCGATGAAGATGGAGCAGGAGGTCATGGCTCCGCACGACGGCACGGTCGGCACTGTGTATGTGGCACAGGGCGAGAGCGTGGATACCGGCAAGGCGCTGCTCTCTCTGAACTGAGAAGTCGGCGGCAGGAAAGGACGGAGAAAACATGGCAAAGGTCGGAATTACCGAAACGATATTGCGCGACGCGCACCAGTCGCTGATCGCCACCCGTATGTCCACCGAGGAAATGCTGCCTGCGCTCGAAGTGCTCGACAAGATCGGCTATCGCTCGCTGGAATGCTGGGGCGGCGCGACGTTTGACGCCTGCCTGCGCTTTTTGGACGAAGATCCGTGGGAGCGTCTGCGCACGCTGAAAAAGCACATGCCCAACACGCCGCTGCAGATGCTGTTCCGCGGACAGAATATGCTCGGCTATCGGCACTATGCGGATGATGTGGTGCGGTATTTTGTGGAAAAATCGGTTGCAAACGGCATCGATGTGATCCGCATTTTCGATGCCCTCAACGACATCCGCAACCTGGAGACCTCCATCAAGGCGGCGAAAAAGGAAAAGGGCGCACATGTGCAGGTCGCGGTTTCGTATACGACCAGCCCCGTGCACGACATTCCCTATTTTGTGAACTACGCCAAGGCGCTCGAAGAAGTCGGCGCAGACTCCATCTGCCTTAAGGACATGGCGGGACTGCTTTTGCCGTATGAGACCTATGACCTTGTCAAAGCGCTCAAGGAAACGGTCAAGATCCCGATCCAGATCCACTCGCATTTCACCGCCGGCATCTCCGACATGGTGATGATCAAGGCGATCGAAGCGGGTGCGGACGTTATCGACACCGCGCTGTCGCCGCTCGCGATGGGCACATCCCATCCCGCGACCGAATCGATGGTTGCCGCGCTGCAGGGCACGCCGTATGACACAGGTCTTGATCTGCGCGCGCTGAGCGACATCAGCAAATATTTCCGCACGCTGCGCACTAAGTATCTCGAGAGCGGTCTGCTCAATCCGAAGATGCTTGAGGTAGACACCAACGCGCTCATTTATCAGGTGCCCGGCGGCATGCTTTCGAACCTCGTCAGCCAGTTGAAACAGATGGGCAAAGAGGATAAGCTCGATGAAGTGCTGCTGGAAGTGCCGCGCGTGCGTGAGGATGCGGGCTATCCGCCGCTCGTCACGCCGTCGTCGCAGATCGTCGGCACGCAGGCGGTTCTCAATGTCATCATGGGCGAGCGCTATAAGAGCGTCACAAAGGAATTCAAAGGACTTGTCCGCGGAGAATACGGCAAGACCCCCGCGCCGATCGCGCCGGAGTTCATGCACAAGATCATCGGCGACGAAGAGCCGATCACCTGCCGTCCCGCAGACCTTTTGGAGCCGGAGCTTGACAAGCTGCGCGCCGAGACCGCCGCGATGGGCGATCTCATCGAGCAGGAAGAGGACATCCTCACCTATGCGCAGTTCGGTCAGGTCGCGACCAAGTTCTTCGAGAAACGCGCACAGAAAAAGAAGTGCGGCGATCCCGACGGCTATCATGTCAGCAACATCACCGTTGCGGCAGAATAAGGATATACAACAAAAATCCCGCTGCGATTTTTTCGCAGCGGGATTTTGTTGCGTTTTCACCCCTGCAGCAGGCGGCAGTCAAAGGCGGCGTCCTTCACGGAATAGAAGGTGTCTCCGCCGTCGACATAGTCCTTCATTTTGACAAGACAGGTGGCGACGGCGATCTCCTCGTCGGACAGCCGCGCGCCGGGGAAGGGGTTTTTGTAGAACACTTTGCCGTTGCCCGTGATGTCGAAAAGGCAGAACCCGTCGAGATTTTCTTCGCTGCCGCAGGTGCTGCGGCACAGTGTGAACCGCTGCGGGATGCCGTTTTCAAGATAGGTGCAGGTGTTGTCGACGATCTCGCCGCGCTCTCCGCGAATGACGATGCGTGACGCGCGAATGTCCGAAAAATATTGCTCGCGGGAGAAGTCATAGACGGCGGTCTTGTCCCCAAACCGCAGAATGCGGATGTCCTCCTCTGCCTGCACAACGATGGGAGATGCCAAAAGTCCGCCGCGCCCGTTATAGCGCGTCACGGGGTCGGTGAGCGTGACGGCGGTGACCTGCGGCAGCGCAAAGCCGGTTTCGAGAAAGAAACGGATGAGACTTGCGGCGTGATACTCATGGCAGCAGGAAAGCTGCACCTGATGCACCGTGCCGAGAATGCCGCTGTCGATAATGGCTTTATAGGCGCAGTTGCGCGGGGTAAAATGAAATTGCTCCGCCACCTGGATGCGCCCGTCGACGCTCCCGTCGGCAACAGGCGTCTCGGAAAGCACGGGGACATCCTTTGCGGCAAGCGCTTTGAGCGTTTCTGCAATGCTCTCCTTGCCCACACAGGAAACGACAAAATCGCAGTCGATCTTCAAAAGTTCTTCAAGGGAGGTGCAAATTTTCACACCGTATTTTTCCGCAAGGCGCGCTCTTTTTGCGGGGTCGCGGACAAAAATGCCGCCGACCGAAAAGGTGCTTGGCAGCAGCGCCGCGATGCGCAGATAAAATTCGCTGCGCCAGCCTGCGCCGACAATGTTGTATGTGATCATAAAAAACGCCTCATTCCGTATATTTTTTGGCGAACTGCTCCCGATATTTTCCCGGGGACAGACCGGTGGATCGTTTGAAGGTGTCGTTCAGATATTGCTGGCAGCCGAAGCCGCATTTTTCCGCAATTTCGGTGATGGGAATGTCCGTGTTCCAAAGCATCTCCTTTGCGGCGGCAATGCGTGTCTCGATGAGATAGGCGTGCGGCGAAACGCCGTAGGCAATGCGGAAAAGACAGCGCAGCCGCGATTCGCTGAGATGGACGCTTTCGGCGATGTCTGCTGTGGACAGGTGCTTTTCAAAGTGATTTTCAATGAATTTTTTGGCGCTGTGCATGACGGCATAGTTATAGTTCGTGCCGCGCCTTTCCGCTTCGCCGTCCTTGACAATGAAGCTGAGGAGCGTGAAAAACTTTCCCGCCAGCAGCAGCGTGTCCCTGCTGCCGCTTTCGCTGACAGTGATGATCTCGTGCAGCAGCTGTCGCAGCTGCTTTTTGTGCAGCGCTGCAAAACAGCACGGCAGACGGTCGAGAGCCGCAGAGAGCGCCCCGACGGCTTCGAATTTCAAAAATGCCGTCCGAAACGGCAGAAGGCTGTGTCTCCTGTCGCCCGCTTTGGCGATGAGAATGCTGTCGGCGCGGATCGGCATTTCCTTTCCGTTCAGAAAGGTGACCTTGCCGTCCTCCAAAAAGTATTCGATCTCATATCCCTTTGCCACGCGCTCGGGGGAGACGCGCAAGCCTGCAAATTCACTGCAATCGAAATAGCCGCAGCTGATTTTTTGCGGCAATACCATATCGTTCATGACTACCTCAATCGGATCTCTTAAAAAATAGGCGGATTTTCTATAGACATTCCGCTGAAATTATCATACGCTGAAATCATCAATTTGTAAAGGACGAATTTGTATGAACCGCGTAAAATGTACAGTCGGAAAGCGCATCATTCCCACATATCCCGAACCGTCGGCGGAAGAACTGCCGATGTTTGCGGAAAACCGCGTGCATCAGCGCACAAGCGGCAGACCCTATCCGAACAAGGTCGTTTTGCGGGTGAACCGTGAGGAAAAGATCGATCGGGCATATACGGTCGTCACGCTCGAAAACGAATATCTGAAAATCGAAATCCTGCCGGAGATCGGCGGGCGCATCTATTCCGCGATTGATAAGACCACGGGCTATGACTTTTTCTATAAGCAGCACGTCATCAAACCGGCGCTCATCGGCGTGCTAGGCTCCTGGATCTCGGGCGGCGTGGAATTCAACTGGCCGTTTCATCACCGCGCGTCCGGCTTCATGCCGTGCGACTTCGTGACGGAAACGCTCCCCGACGGGACGGCGGTTTGCCATCTGTCGGAGCACGATCCCATCGACCGCATGAAGGGCATGGTGAGCATCGTTCTGCGCCCCGGCGAAAAGCGCTTTGAGACACGCATGCGCCTGTATAACCGCACCGACACCGCCCACTCGTTCTTGTGGTGGGAAAACGCGGCAGTTCCCGTGCATGAGAAATATCAGATCTTCTTCCCGCAGGATGTGCAGTATGTCAATTTCCACTATCTGAAATCGCGCATCACCTATCCGATCGCGGGAGACGGCATTTTCAACGGCATCCCGATGGATGAGCCGCGCGACATTTCCTATCACAAGAACACCCACCCCGCGACGAGCTATTTTGCCGCCGCTTCGGACTATGACTTTTTCGGCGGCTATGACCACGCCAAAGAATGCGGCGTGGTGCATATCGGCGACCACCACCTGTCGCCCGGCAAAAAGATGTTCACATGGGGCTATTGCCAGCTGGCGAAATCGTGGGAAAACGCCCTCACCGACACGGACGGTCAGTATGCGGAGCTGATGGCAGGATCCTATTCGGACAACCAGCCGAACTTTGCGTGGGTCGAGCCGTATGAGACAAAGGAATTTTCGCAGCATTGGTATCCCATTTCAGGGATCGGCACGCCCACCTTTGCCAACCTCGACATCGCGTTTCGGATCGACCGCGAAAACGGCAAGATCTTCGTGCAGTCGACAAAGACCTTTGAAAACGCGACGATCACCGTGAAGGACGGGGAGAGGGTGCTCTCCGAGACGGTCTGCACGCTCACGCCCGACACCTGCGTCACACTGGAAACAAAGGCGCTGCCGGCGCTTGTGACCGTGGCGGCGGTGTGCGGCGGCAAGACCGTCGGGGAATATGCAGAAAAACATTTCGACAAATATACCATGCCGGATGTCATCACCGACATGCCGTCTGCCGCGGGCATGAACAGCGCCGAGGAGCTGTATCTTGCGGGCGTGCATGTGGCGCAATACCGTGATCCTGCCGTCGAGCCGGACAGCTATTGGAAAGAGGCGCTGCGGCGCGACATTCACCATATCCCGTCGCTGATCGCTATGGCGGAATATGCCTACAGCCGCTATGACTTCGAGAGCGCCAAGGACTATGCCGAGCGCGCAATCGAGAGCGTCACGCTTTTCAACGAACGCGTGCAAAGCGGCAAGGTGTACTATATCTATGCCCTCATTTTGGAAGCGATGGGGGAATATAAAAAGGCGTATGACTACTACTATAAAGCGGCGTGGGCGGCAGACAGCGTGAACAAAGCCATGACCCGTATTGCGGTGCTGGATATCCGCCGCAAGGATTATGCGGCGGCGCTGCAGCACGCCGAAACCGCCCTTGACTACGGCAGAAACGATTCACTGGCCGTCGCCGTGAAGGTCTTCGCCTTGAAAGCGCTCGGAAAGGACATTTCCGCTGTCGCGGCGGAACAGCTGAAAAAGGACACGCTCGATCACTATATGCGTCTGCTGTCCGGCAAGGATGATTTCTACACGATCATGGACAGCAACCCGTTTGAAACGGTGATGGACATGGTGGCGGATTTTGACGCCATGGGACTGTATGAAGAAAATGTCTGCCTGCTCGAGGGGCTTTTGCGCGAACGGCCGGAAACGGCGCAGCCGATGCTTTTTTATACTCTCGGCTATTATCGTTTTCTCTGCGGCAAAGACGGCGGGGAAGCATACATAAAGGGCGCGGCAGCGGACATTCTGGCGACCTTCCCCGTGCGCAAAGAGGAAATGCGCATCCTTGAAGCCGTCATTGCAAAGACCGACGACAAAAAGGCAAAAATGCTGCTCGGCTGCCTGCTGTATAACAAGCGGCACTATGAAAAGGCAGCGGCGCTTTGGGAACAGTGCGATGATTACATTTCCGTCCGCAACCTTGCCGTTGCCTGCTTCAGCCACCTGCACCGCAAGGATGAGGCGCTTCCCCTCATGAAGAAAGCCATCGCCCTGGCGCCCGACAGCGAACAGCTTGTGTATGAGACGGCGGTGCTCATGGATATGCAGGGCACGCCCGCAAAGGAAAAGATCGCGTTTTTGCTGTCGCACAGCATCACGCGCGACGACTGCATCACGGAACTATCTAAGGCGTATAATCAGGATATGCAGCCCGAAAAGGCGATCGAAACGCTCATGAGCCACATTTTCGTGCCCTGTGAGGGCGGGGAACACGCCATCGCGGATCAGTATTTGTTCGCGCACCTTGTGATCGGCAGACGGCAGCTGGCGGCGGGCGACGCCAGGGGCGCGCTTGCCACCTTCCGCAAGGGGCAGGTGCTGCCGCAGTCGCTGGGCGCAGGCATCTGGAACCATTGCAAGCTTGTGCCGCTCAAATATTTTGAGGCGGTCTGTCTTGAAACGTGCGGCGACAAAACGGCGGCGGACGAGATCTTCCGCTATATTGCGACCATCGGCATCGAATATTTCAGCAATATGCATCTGAAGGAGCTGCCGTATTATCAGGCGCGCGCATGGCAGCACCTCGGCGAGGAGCTGAAGGCGCAGCGGCTCATGACCGTCTATCGCCGCGAATGGAAGGATATCGACAAGGTGAGGGACAACGGTTTCTTCGGCACGACGCCGTTCTTCATCTCGTTCACGGACGATCCGCAAAAGCTGCGCCGCGCACAGCACTGCTACCTTAACGCCCTTGTCTGCGACTTTATGGGCGAAAAAGAAAAAGCGCAGGCATACCTTTCGGAAAGCATCGCTTTGCAGTCCGAAAATCTGCCTGCACTGACCTTTAGCATTCAGGGCTTTTTGGTGTGACGAGATATTTTTTCAGAAGCTCCAGCAGCGTGGCTCTGTCGGCAATACCGCATGCGGTGAGAATGCGCCGTATGCGGTATTTCACGCCGCCCTCGGTGAGAAAACAGCGGCTTGCCGTTTCCTCGAGCGTTGCCCCGTTCACAAGGGAGAAAAGGATCAGACGATCCGTGTCGCTGCAGGTGTTGAGAATTTGCTCGGTGGTGAGCATGTCCCGCATTTCGCCGTCGGCATAAAACGCAAGACCGCTTTGCTCGTCCACAGCGGTCACGGTTTTATGCTGCGGCGTTTTTTCGTTTTCGTCGTTCCAACTGACGGTGACCGTCATGCCCGCCATATACGGATGGGTCTTCAGCGTCTCATACAGGAACACGGCGGCTTTGCCGTATTGCTCGAAATGCATGTTGACCGAGGTGATGCGATCCCTATAGTATGCCGAAAGCTGCGTTTGCGCGCAGCTGAGAATTTTGAGATCGCCGAGCGCAGCGGGTGCTTTTTCCGATAAATTGCGCACAAGCGAAACGGCGGCAAAATCGTTTGCGCAAATGACGGCGTCAAAGTTTTTGTACTCTCTGAAAAATTCCGCAAAGCAATTTTGCAGCGAACCGTTGTTCGGGAAAATGCGCATTTCGTTGAAGCTGTCGTCCTTGAAGGCAAAAAGGCCGTCCACTCTGCCGATGTCGGAAATGGAGCTGGTGTTCATGCCATAAAGCGCGACGTGCGTTCTGCCCGCCGCTTTCAGCTCGCCGAGGAGATATTTCATCGAACCGCCGATGTCGGAGCAGACGCAGCTGTAAGCACAGCCGTGGATCGGCTCCGCCTGATTGCAAATGAGGATGGGCTTGACGCCGGCGGCGTTGAGCCGTGTCACGGTCGCCTTGATCCAGTGATAGTCGGACGCAAGAATAAAAACACCGTCGTCGGTCTCGTCAACACGGTCGGAAACCTCGTGAAACGGTATTCTCTTCTGCTTCAATCGGTCTTTGAGACTTTGGAGCAGCTGCTTGCACCAGATGCTGTCGCTGTATGCCGGTTCCGTCAAAATCGCAATCATCCAATCACCGCTTTCATTATACTATCGCCGTCTGCCTTTGGCAATCAGAAATTTGTGTTTTTTCTGACACGGTTTTCTGTCTGTCGCTTTCCCGCCATGCTTGCTATAATGAGAAAAAACGCATGGAGGGAAAGCTATGTCTGATGTCAAATGCGAGAAAAAGGGTATGAAAATCCCCACCTATATTCCCAAAAAGGCGCACGAGCTGCCCATGTTCTTTGAGAACAAGCCCTATCAGGGCGCTTCGGGCAGGGTGTATCCGATCCCGTATTGCGACGGCATTTCGGATGAAAAGACCGATGTGGAATATGAGACGTATACGCTCGAAAACGAATATGTGAAAACACAGGTCGTGCCCGCGCTCGGCGGCAAGATCCTGCGTGGCTACGACAAGGTCGGCAACTATGATTTTATCTACTATAACGAGGTCGTGAAGCCCGCGCTCGTGGGACTTGCCGGTCCGTGGATCTCGGGCGGTATCGAGTTCAACTGGCCGCAGCACCATCGCCCCACCACCTTTATGCCGCTGGAAGCGGTAGAAGAAGATAACCCCGACGGCGGCAAGACCGTTTTCGTCGGCGAGGTGGAGCCGTTCGGCAGAATGAAGGGCATGGCGGGTGTCACGGTCGACAAGGGCAGGAGCTACATAAAGGCAAAGGTGCGCGTGTATAACCGCACGGCGTTTCCGCAGCTGTTCATGTGGTGGGCAAACCTTGCCGTGCCGGTCAACGATGCCTACAGAACCGTTTTCCCGCCCGACTGCGAATGGGTGAACGATCACGATCGCCGCGCGGTTTTGGAGTGGCCGATCGCAAAGGGTGTCTATAAGACCGCGCGCCCGTATGATTTCGGGAGCGGCACAGATCTTTCCCACTATGATGCGGTCAAGGTCCCCTCGTCCTATCTCATTTCGCAGGGACAGTCCGATATGGACTTTATCTCCGGCTATGACACCGGCATCGAAAAGGGCATTGCCACCGTCGCCAACCACCACATTTCCCCCGGCAAAAAGATGTGGCACTGGGGCATCGGCGATTTCGGCGATATGTGGTGCTCCAACCTCACCGATAAAAACGGCCCGTATATCGAGCTGATGACCGGCGTCTACACCGACAACCAGCCGGACTTCACCTGGA
>URNF01000068.1 GCA_900549155.1 uncultured Oscillospiraceae bacterium
GGATGCGGGACTGACCGTGCCGATCGGCTATATTCCCGCGGGCAGCACCAACGATTTTGCCAACAGTCTGAAGCTGCCGAAAAACATAATGAAAGCGGCACAGCTTGTCTGCGAGGGCACGCCGCAGCCGCTGGATGTCGGCAGATTTTCCGACCGCTATTTCACCTATGTGGCATCGTTCGGGGCGTTCACCAAGACGTCCTACAGCACGCCGCAGAACGTCAAAAATGCGCTCGGACATCTTGCCTATATTCTTGAAGGCATCAAGGATATTCCTTCGATCCGTCCGCTTTCGGTGCGCTTTGAAACGCCGGAGCGGGTCGTGGAAGGAAAATATATCTTCGGTGCGGTGAGCAACTCCACCTCGGTCGGCGGCATTCTGACGCTCAGCCCCGAGGTCGTGGACATGAACGACGGCTTGTTTGAACTGCTGCTCATCAAATCTCCCGCCAATGCCATTGAACTCAATGAAATCGTGCTGGCGCTGACAAGACAGAAATACGATTGCTCCGCCATCACGTTCCTTGCCGCCTCCGACATTGAGATCACCGCCTCGCCCGACATGGATTGGACGCTGGACGGTGAACGGATGCCGGGAAGTGAGCATTTCACCGTCAAAAACCTCAAAAGCGCCATACGGCTTATCATGTGATCGGGAGTCCTTGTCTTGAAAAAACTGCTACCCTTTTTGAAAAAATACCGTAAAGAATGTTTTCTCGCACCGTTTTTCAAGCTGTTGGAAGCGGTGTTCGAGCTGTTTGTGCCCCTCGTGGTGGCGTCCATCATCGACGAGGGACTTGCCGCGGGGGATAAGGCGTTCATCACCCTCCGTGTGCTGCTGATGATCCTGCTCGGACTTGTCGGCTTCGGCGTGGCAGTGATGGCGCAGTTCTTTTCCGCTAAGGCGGCGACGGGCTTTGCCGCAGCGGTGCGCAGCCGCGTGTTCGCGCATGCGCAGTCGCTGTCCTTTTCGGAGATCGACCGCCTCGGTGTGCCGACGCTCATCAACCGCCTGACCGGCGATGTGAACCAGCTGCAAACCGGCGTCAACCTGTTTTTGCGCCTTTTTCTGCGCTCGCCCTTTATCGTGTTCGGCGCAATGATCATGGCGTTCACGCTGGATGCGGCTGCGGCGCGCATTTTCCTTTTGGTGATCATTTTGCTGTTTGCGGTGGTCTTTGCCATCATGCTGGTGTCCATTCCGCTGTATAAGAAGGTGCAGGCGCGGACGGATACACTGCTCGGCAGAACGCGTGAGAATCTGACGGGCATCCGCGTTTTGCGCGCTTTCTGCAAGGAGGATGCGCAGATCGCGGCTTTTGAGAGTGAGAACCGCGCGCTGGTCGGTTTCCAGAAATTTGTCGGAAAAATTTCGGCGCTCATGAACCCGCTGACGCTGGTGCTGGTGAATCTTGCGGTTTTGCAGCTCATCCGCACGGGCGCCGTGCGGGTGGATGCGGGACTGATGACACAGGGCACGGTCGTGGCGCTGTATAACTATATGTCGCAGATTTTGGTGGAGCTGATCAAGTTTGCCAATCTCATCATCACGTTGACAAAATCCTTTGCCTGCGCCGACCGCATTGCGGTGCTTTTGGATATCCCCGCAAGAGAAACGGCGGGCGAGACAACGGAGATCGACGAAAATGCGCCGGCGATCTCGTTTGACGACGTGTCCTTTTCCTATGACGGCGCGGGAGAGCCCGCGCTGCGGCACATCTCCTTTTCTGCGAAAAAAGGGGAGACGGTGGGCATCATCGGCGGCACCGGCTCGGGCAAATCTACCCTGGCGGCGCTGATCGCCCGTTTTTATGCCGCAACCGACGGCACGGTCGATTTCTGCGGCGAAGACATTTTGCACTATCCCGAGACAGAGCTGCGCCGCCGCATGGCGGTCGTGCTGCAAAAAAGCGTGCTGTTTCGCGGCACGCTGCGGGAAAATATGCAATGGGAAAAAGCGGATGCCACCGACGAAGAGATCGAGGATGCCCTGCGCACGGCACAGGCGCTGGAAGTGGTGCAGTCGAAGGCTGCGGGACTTGACGAGGAAGTGCAGCAGGGCGGCCGCAATTTCTCCGGCGGTCAAAGGCAGCGGCTGTCCATTGCCCGTGCACTGGTGAAAAAAGCCGAGGTGCTCATTTTGGATGACAGCAGCTCGGCTCTCGACTATGCCACCGAGGCAAAGCTGCGCACGGCGCTTGCCGCGCTTGCGGGGCGGATGACCCTGTTTGTGATCTCGCAGCGTGCGTCGGCGGTGATGCACGCGGATAAAATTTTGGTTTTGGATAACGGCGAGCTCGTCGGTATCGGCACGCACGACAGCCTGCTGCGCGACTGCGCGGTGTATCGGGAGATTTATGCGTCCCAAAGCAGCAAGGAGGCGGTCGTCAATGCGTGAACAGCGTTTGACCTTGAAAAAGGTGTGGCAATATATCCGTCCGCATAGGGGACTTTTGTACCTGTCGCTGCTTTTGGCGCTCGTCAGCGTGTTTGCAACACTCTCGGTGCCGATCTTGGTGGGACGGGCGATCGACTGCATGATCGGTGTCGGTAGGGTGGACTTTGACGGCATCGCGCGCATTGTGCTGCAAATTTTGGTGCTCATTGCTGCGGCGGCACTGTCGCAGTGGCTGATGCAGGTGATCCACAACCGCATCACCTATCATGTGGTGCAGGACATGCGCAATGCCGCTTTTGAACGGCTGCAGCACCTGCCGCTGAAATATCTGGACGCACACCCCGCCGGTGAGATCGTCAGCCGCATCATCACCGACGCTGAGCAGTTTGCGGACGGACTTTTGATGGGCTTTTCACAGCTTTTCACCGGTGTGATGACGATACTCGGCACGATCGGTCTGATGGTGTCGCTGCATCCGCTCATTACACTTGTTGTGATATTGGTGACGCCGTTGTCGCTGTTCTTGTCGAAATATATCTCCGGCAAGACCTTCCACATGTTCCGTGAACAGTCGGCGGTGCGCGGCGATCAGACAGCGCTCATCGAGGAGCGCGTCGGTAATCTGAAGCTTCTGCAGGCGATGGGGCAGGAGGAAAAATCGCAAAAGCAGTTTGACGTGCTGAACGAAAAGCTGCGCGCCTGCTCGCTGAAGGCTATCTTCTTTTCTTCGCTCACCAATCCCAGCACGCGGTTTATCAACGCGCTCAGCTATGCGGCGGTGGGACTCATCGGCGCGTTTGCCGTCATTGACGGCGGGCTGACGGTGGGTGCGTTTTCGAGCCTTTTGAGCTATGCCAACCAATATGCCAAGCCGTTCAACGAGGTGACCGGCGTTATCACCGAGCTGCAAAACGCCATCGCGTGTGCGGCGCGTGTGTTCGAGCTTTTGGAGCAGGAAATCGAAAAAACGCCCGCCGATGCGCGGGATGCTCTGCTGCAATCGGGGGCGGTCTCCATTGAAGATGTGCAGTTTTCGTATACGCCCGAACGTCCGCTCATCGAGCATTTTTCGCTTGAGGTGCAAACGGGGCAGCGCATTGCCATTGTCGGCCCGACCGGCTGCGGCAAAACGACGCTCATCAACCTTTTGATGCGTTTTTATGATGTGGGCGGCGGCGCCATCCGCATGGACGGCACGGATATACGGGAAATGCAGCGCACGGTGCTGCGCCGCAGCATCGGCATGGTGCTGCAGGATACCTGGCTCATGACCGGCACGGTGCGGGAAAACATCGCGCTCGGCAGACCGGACGCCACCATGGAGCAGGTGACAGCGGCGGCAAAGGCGGCGTTTGCGGACGGCTTCATCCGTCAGCTGCCGCAGGGCTATGACACGGTGCTGCAAAGCGACAACGAAATGCTGTCGCAGGGACAAAAGCAGCTTTTGTCCATCGCCCGCATCATGCTGTGTGAGCCGACGGTTCTGATATTGGATGAAGCCACTTCCTCGATCGACACCCGCACAGAGGCAAAGATCCAGGAAGCGTTCGAAAAGCTGATGGTGGGAAAAACCAGCTTTGTTGTGGCACACCGTCTCTCCACCATCGTCAGCGCGGACAAGATCCTTGTGATGAAGGACGGCAACATCATCGAAAGCGGCACCCATCGGGAGCTGCTGGCGCAAAACGGGTTCTACACGAACCTGTATCAAAGTCAGTTTGCGGGGCATGTCAGTTGATCAGCATATTTTTCCTGCGGCAAAATCTTCCGCAAAATCCACCCGCTCCAGTGAAAAGGTCTGCCCGTTCAGGTAGTCAAGCACATCGGCGGGGGTGGAAAAGTCGAATTGCAGACGGTAGGAGCAGAGTGCCTGCCTGGTGAAGCCGGTGCCCTTGTTGAGGGCATTGGTGCCGTATTTCCCGTCGCCGAGCAGGGGATGCCCGATCGAGGCGAGATGGGCGCGGATCTGATGCGTTCTGCCGGTGAGCAGTTCGATCTCCAAAAGGGAATAGCGGTCGTTTTCGTCAAGAACGGTATAGCGCGTCGCGATTTTGCGCGCGCCGACACCGCCTCTGTCGGAAATGTACACGCGGTTCTGTCTTTCGTTTTTTTCGAGATACCCTTCGAGCAGCGCGCTTTTTTCCGTAAAGGTGCCGTGCACGATACACAAATAGTATTTGTGAATTTCCCGCCGCTTGAGCTTCTCGTTGAGAATGCGCAGGGCGGCGGCGTTTTTGGCGGCAATGACAATGCCGCTTGTGTTGCGGTCGATGCGGTTGACGAGTGCGGGCGCAAAGCTGTTTTCGTTCTGCGGGTCATATTCCCCTTTTTCAAACAGATAGCGCTGCACGCGGAAAATGAGGGTGTCACGGTATTCGTTCTCATCCGGATGCACCAAAAGCCCTGCGGGCTTGTTCAGAAGCAGGAGGTTGTCGTCCTCATACAGAACGGACAGCTCCTTGCCGGCAGTCATAAAATCCGGCGCCGCGGGTGTTTCGTCCAACACGTCGTCTTTCAGATAAACCGTGATGACATCCCCCGCACAGACGCGGGTGGAGATCTCACAGCGCTTGCCGTTTAGCTTGATGTTCTTGGTGCGGATGCCCTTATACATCAGCGAGACGGGAAGATTGCGGAAGGTTTTGGTCAGCAGCTTGTCGAGGCGCTGACCGGCATCGTTTGCATTGACGACCACTGTTTTCATACTGCACCTGCTTTCTTATCGGAAGTATATCACAGAGTGTGGAATGCCGCAAGTCTTTTGCGGCTAAACGCCTTTATTTCATTTTTCAATATGTGTCAAAGGAGAGAGCGTCATGGCAACAAAGGAAAAAGAAACGGTAGAGGAGAAAGAGAAAGGAGCGGAAGCTGCCGCTGACAAAAAGGACGGAAAGAAGAAAGAACGCCCCGGCGGCGTCCACGCGGGGCACCGTCAACGGGTGAAGGATCGTTTTCTGAGCGAGGGGCTCGAGAAATTTGATCCGCATCAGGTCATGGAAATGCTGCTGTTTTTCGGCATACCCATGAAGGATACCAACGAGCTGGCACATGCCGTTCTCAATGAATTCGGCAGTATTTATAAAGCGCTGGAGGCATCCTTTGCCGACCTGCGCAAGATTCCCGGTATCACCGACAATGCGGCAACGCTGATCTGCTTTGCGGGACAGCTTGCCAAACGGTATTGGGTGGATCGGTGCGACATCGGCACGATCCTGTCCGACAGCAGTAAGATCGGCGAACTGGTGAAATACCGCCTTGCAGGCGAGCGGGACGAATGTGTGCTGCTGGTGTCGATGGACAATCGGCGCAAGCTGCTCAACTGTACCCGCATCGCCAAAGGCAGCGTCAACTCGGCGGACATCAACATCCGTCGTGCGCTGCGGCAGGCACTGCAGGACAACGCGACACAGGTAGCGATTGCCCACAACCACCCGAACGGACACGCCTATCCGTCCAGCGCCGACATCCGCACAACACAGATGTTTGCCAAAGCGCTGGCGGTCGCTGACATCCATTTGGTGGATCACATCATCGTCTCGGAGGATGACTACATATCAATGGCGGAAACGGACACGCTGGCGCCGATCTTCAGAACCAACTACAGCCTGTCCGACCCTACAAAAGAAGACGAATAAACCTGTATACTCCCTGCCATATGTTGCAAACTATACCTGCAAGATATGGCAGGGGGGATTTTTTTGAGATCTATTTGGCAGGAGACGACCAAACCGCCGCAGGGCAAACCGCTTGACAGCACGGTGAAAGCAGACGTTGCCGTGATCGGCGCGGGGCTTGCCGGCATACTGCTCGCCGATCGGCTGCAGCGCGCCGGAAAAGATGTGGCGGTGATCGAAGCGGGGGAGATCGGCGGCGGACAAAGCGGGAGAACGACCGCAAAGGTCACGGCGCAAAACGGTATTTGCTATCGCAAGCTGCTTGCAAGGGGAGAGGAGCGGGCGCAGGCGATCGCGCAAAGCCGTCGCCGCGCGATAGAAGCATATGCACACATGATCGAAAGCCGCTCGCTGTCGGTCGATTGGGAGGTCTGTCGCAGCTATCTGTATACGACGGGCGATCCCTCCTTGCTGCAGGAGGAATGTGCTGCGGCGCAGAAATTGGGCTTTGCGGCGACATTCACGAAACACACCGATCTGCCGATCGCGGTGAGCGGGGCGGTGTATTTTGAACAACAGGGGCGGCTGCATCCGCTGAAGCTGTTGTATGCGCTGGCGGAAAACCTGACGGTGTACACGCATGCGCCGGTGCTGCGGGTGGAGGAAAAGCGCGTCATCACGGAAAATGGTGCGGTTGAAGCACCGTATATCGTTTTTGCGTGTCATTTTCCGTTTGTCAATTTTCCGGGACTGTATTTTGCCCGCATGCATCAGGAACGCGCATCGGTGCTCACACTGTCCGATGTGAAAGACCTGCCGCAGGATATGTATTACGGCACGGACAAGGACGGCATCTCGCTGCGTCCCGTCGGCGATCGGCTGCTGTTTTGCGGCGCGGGATACCGCACGGGAACAGCAAACGACAGCTTTGAAAAATTGGAACGGCAGGCAAAGACATGGTTTCCCGAAGCGCACATCACGGGACGCTTTTCGGCGCAGGATTGTGTCCCTGCACGGGGGCTGCCGTATATCGGCAGATTTTCCGCCGATCGGCTCAACTGGTTCGTGGCGACCGGCTTCAACAAGTGGGGGCTGACAAATGCCATGATCGCCGCCATGCAGCTTGAGGATTTGCTTTGCGATCGGGAAAGCCCGCTTGAGGAGCTGTATGCACCCGATGTGCCGTCTTTGCGGGAACTGCCGCAAATTTTGGCGGACGGCGCGCGTGCGGTCGGCGGCATCGCCGCCGGTGCGCTGCACACCGTTTCTCTGCGCTGCCCGCACCTCGGCTGTCGCCTGCATTTCAACAAAGAGGAAAAGACCTGGGAATGCCCCTGCCACGGCTCGCGCTTTGACTATCGCGGCAGATGCATCGACGGCCCCGCACAGACGGATATACACCCGCTTTCATAATGACCGCAAAAAAACTGCCGATCCGCTTCGGATCGGCAGTTTTTTTTTTTTGCGTGTTCTCATTTTCCGCAGTTTTTGTCAAACGCGGGGTTGCAGGCATAGTAGTTCTTGCGGTTGAGACGGTCGGTCGTGATCTCGAGCGCTTCGCCGAAGCGCTGATAGTGATTGAGCTCTCTTTGCCGCAAAAAGCGCAGCGGATCCAAAACGTCGGGATCGTCGATGAGACGGATGAGGTTGTCATAGGTCGTGCGCGCCTTTTGCTCGGCTGCCATATCCTCGTGCAGGTCTGTAATGGGATCGCCCTTGACACCGATATATTCGGCGCGCCACGGGATGCCCGCAGCGGCGATGGGATAGACGCCGGTGGTGTGATCGACGAAATAGGGGGCAAAGCCGCTTGACATGATCGTGTCGTCCGACAGATTGCGCGTCAGCTGATGCACCATGGCACAGATCATCTCAAGATGAGCGAGCTCCTCCGTGCCGATGTCGGTCAAAATGGCTTTCAGCTCGGGATACGGCATGGCGATGCGCTGGCTGAGATAGCGCAGCGACGCGCCGAGCTCGCCGTCGGGACCGCCGTATTGCGTGATGATCAGCTGGGCGATCTTCGGATTGGGGTTTGCGATGTGAATGGGGTATTCCAGTTTTTTCTCATATTGCCACATGACTTACGCCTCCCTGCAAAATTCCCAGGGCCACGGATCGTCCACCCATGTGAAGCGATCTCCCTGTACATCGTCTACGGTTGCAACATACGGGCCGAACTGTGCCTCATAGGTTGCAACCAGCTTTTCACGCTTGTCCCGATACATATGGAACAGGCACAGCGCCTGTTCATCCTGCGGGTGCGTATCCAGATATAAATTCAGATCCACCATGGCGAAATCATAGGCGTGGATGCGGCTTTCGACTGCACGACGGTTATCCACGGCGGCAGCCCCCTCTCATAAACGGCTTTGAAAGCTCCGGAAACAGCGTGCCGCAGTGCAGGGCGTTTTCCGGCTCATACACAGCTTGCAGCTCCTGCCACGGCACATATGCCATGACCGGCAGAAAAGCATCTTCGCGATCACATGTGCGATCGGCTGATTTTTGCTGATTCAATGTTGTTGCTCCTTTCATAGTTTGTACAATACAGGATATGCCCGTACGGTGAAAAGGTGATTGCATCAGCGGTTCTTTTATGGTATGCTGGGAGTGACGAAAGGGGGCGATTTTTTGCGTATTATGGCAGTGGATCTGGGACGGGTGCGCACCGGTCTGGCGATTTGCGACAAAGAGGAAATTTTGGCGTCGCCGATCGGCACGCTGACCGAGGGCAACCCCGAAAAGGTTCCCGAAAAGGTTGCGGCGGTCGCGGCAGAGCAAAAGGCGGAAATGATCGTGGTGGGCAACCCGAAAAACATGGACGGCAGCAGCGGGGAAAGTGCGCAGCGCGCAGCTGCATTTGCCGCAAGACTCGAAGAACTGACCGGACTCCCCGTGAGGCTGTGGGACGAGCGCATGACGACGGTTTCTGCGATCGGTTTTCTCAACGAGACCGATGTGCGCGGCAAGAAACGCAAGGCAGTGGTGGACACGGTTTCCGCGTCCATTATCCTTGAAAATTTTTTGCAGAATCGTAAAAATACAACGCATATCGATAAATGCAATACCGATATGCAAAAATGACAATTCTCAATGGACAAAAACCGTGGTATTCTGTATATAGCGTATTTTGTCGAAAGTGCGCAACCGTGCGGTAACGCGTGAAAAATTTGTTTTGGAAGGTGTAGTATGAACAAAGTATCTATTATCGGAACCGGAAGCGTCGGCTCCACCATCGCTTACACACTGACTGTGATGGGACTTGCGTCGGAAATCGTCATGATTGACATCAACAATGAGAAGGCTCTCGGCGAGGCGCTGGACATCCGCCAGGGAACGCCCTTCTGCAGCGCTTGCTCCATCTATGCCGGTGACTACCGCGATGCTGCGGATTCCGACATCGTCATTCTGACCTCCGGCATCGCGAGAAAGCCCGGTCAGACCCGTTTGGAGCTTGCCCAGACGAACGTCAACATCACGAAGATGATCATTCCGGAGATCACCAAGTATGCGCCGGATGCCACCTACATCATCGTCAGCAATCCTGTCGACATTCTCACATACACCTTTAATAAACTGTCCGGTCTGCCGGAGAACCGCATCATCGGTTCCGGCACGATCCTGGACACGGCGCGTCTGCGCGCAAGACTTTCCGAATATTACAATATCAGCCAAAGCAATGTGCACGCCTATGTGCTGGGCGAGCACGGCGACTCCTCGTTCATTCCGTGGTCGGTGGCGAACATCTCCAACGTTCCGATCGCCGAGTGTCAGAGATTGCTCACCTCCTCGGGCATCGAGCATCCGCGCCTTGACCTTGAGGAGATCGAGCAGTATGTCCGCAAATCCGGCGGCCGCGTGATCGCGCGCAAGGGCGCGACGTTCTATGCCGTGTCCGTTTCGGTGTGCCACATCTGCAAATGTCTCCTCGGCGGTCTCGATACCACGATGACCGTTTCCACCATGATGCACGGCGAATACGGCATCGACGACGTGTGCCTGAGCACACTGAACCTCGTCGGCAACAACGGTGTGCGCGGCAAGGTCAACCTGTCGCTCACGGCGGATGAGGTCGTCAAGCTGCGCCGCAGCGCCGACACCCTCAAGGGCGTCATCAAGAGCCTGGATATCTGAGAGGAGAGACAAGCGATGGAATATCGTATTGAACATGACTCCATGGGCGAAATGCGTGTTCCCGCCGACCGTCTTTGGGCGGCGCAGACGCAGAGAAGCCATGAAAATTTTGAGATCGGCGTCGGCATCGAGACTATGCCGCGCGAGATCACGCACGCTTTCGGCATTTTGAAAAAGGCGGCGGCGCTTGCCAACGCCGAGCTGAAGCCAGAAAAAATGACGGCGGCGAAGCTGTCCGCCATTTCGGCTGCCTGCGATGAGGTCATCGCGGGCACACTCAACGATCATTTCCCGCTGGTGGTGTGGCAGACCGGGTCGGGCACACAGTCCAACATGAACGCCAACGAGGTCATTGCCAACCGCGGCAACGAGCTTGCGGGCAAAAAGCTTCTGCACCCGAACGACGATATCAACATGTCCCAGTCGTCGAACGACACATTCCCGACCGCGATGCACATTGC
>URNF01000069.1 GCA_900549155.1 uncultured Oscillospiraceae bacterium
ACCGCCGCAGGCGGTGCTTTTTTCTATAGTCGTTCATAAGCGATGCGGGGTGTGTCGTCCTCGACCGTGCGGACGATGCCGCAGCGGGTGAAGCCGTTTTTTTCGATGAGGTGCTGCATGATGTGATTGTCGGCGTGGGTGTCGATGCGCAGATGCGGCTGCCGCGCGGCGCAAAAGGCGACGACGGCGTTAAGCACCCCGCGCACTGTGCCGTCGCTTGCCAGGCGGTGAATGGTGCCGTAGGGCGCGTCGGACAGCCACGCGCCGTCGGTGATCGTCGCATAGGCGGGATCGTCGCCGAGGATGAACGCGAACACCGCGTGCACCCCGCCGTCGTCCAGCACGAAAAGGCGTTTTTCTTCGATGTCATATTGCAAAAGATCCGTCGGCGGGAAGGTGTTGCCCCACTGGTCGGGATTGCCGTTTTCCGCCATGAAGCGGCGGGCGCGGTCATATATGTGCAGGATTTGCGGCAGATCGCCGTTTGTTGCGGTGCGGATCATGGTATGCCCCCTTTTTTTCATGGGGCCAGTATACATCATCCGACGGCGGAAAACAAGATACAACTTTTATACAAAAGTGTGCTATACTGAAAAAAAAGGAGATGAGCGCCGATGAACAGAATACTCATTGCGGAGGACGAGCCGTCCATTCGCGAGATGGTGCGGCTGTGTCTCACCAAAAACGGCTATAGCTGCCGCACGGCGGAAAACGGGGCGCAGGCGGCGGAGCTGGCGGAGCGGGAGCACTTTGATCTGGCGCTGCTCGACATTATGCTGCCCGACTATGACGGGTTTGAGCTGATCGAATATATGCGGCAATATGCCATCCCCGTGATCTTCGTGACGGCGCGCACGGCGGTCGCCGACAGGGTGCGGGGGCTGCATGCGGGCGCGGAGGATTACATCGTCAAGCCCTTTGACCTTGCGGAGCTTTGCGCGCGGGTGGAAACGGTGCTCAGGCGGTTTCACAAAACGGAGCAGGTGCTGACAGCGGGGGACATTCGGGTGGACACGCTGTCCCACACGGTGACGCGCGGCGGCGTGCCTGTGGCGCTGCCCGCAAAGGAATACGATCTGCTTTTGTATTTCATCCGCAATGCGGGGATCGCGCTGTATCGGGAGAATATCTATGAAAACGTGTGGCAGGAGCCGTATTTCGGCAACACGCGGACGGTGGATCTGCACGTACAGCGGCTCAAAAAGCGGCTTGGACTTTCGGAGGCGATAGAGACGGTCTATAAGGTCGGCTATCGGTTTGTGATATGAAGCTGAGGGTACGGTTTTTCTGTGCGGCATATGCCGTGGTGCTGCTGCTCACGGGAACGCTCGGCATTTTGCTGGTGCGGCGCATGACCGGCATGCTGCGCAGTGCGCGGGAACAGCAGATGGAAACGGCGGAGACGTATGCCGTCGGGAGCTTTTTGTCGCTGCTCGATTTCACGACGCAGACGTCGGGTGCGGCGCTGCGGCACACCGCCGAGCGGCAGATCTCGGCGGGACTTCCCGATTGCATCGAAGCCTTTGCGGTGCTTGCCGCAGATGAGACGGACAAGGACTTTATGCCGACGGCGGACAACGAAGGGATGCGGCACTTTGTGCGGGACGGCGGGCAGGTGTGGCTTGAATCGATCTGCCGTGTTTCGCGGGGCGAGACCTATTATCTCGTGCTCACCTCGAATTTCACGGCGGTAGAGGCGGACTGTCGACGGCTGTGGTGGCTGTATGCGCTGGGTGTGTCGGGCGCAGCGGCCGTGAGCGGGCTTTTGCTGTATATTCTGACGCGGCGGGTAACGGCGCCGCTCACCCGTCTGACGGCTGCTACCGAGAGCATCGCGGGCGGGCATTACGGCGAAACGGTGACGGTCGGCAACGCGGATGACGAGCTTAAGACGCTTGCCGACAGCTTCAACACCATGTCGGTCGCCGTGCGCCGCAAGATGGAAGAAATCCTGGAAGAAGCGGAAAAGCGCGACGCGTTTGTGGCGGGCTTTTCGCATGAGATCAAAACGCCGATGACGGCGATCATCGGCTATGCCGAGATGCTGTGTGCCTACCGTTTGGACGAGCAGGAGACAAGACAGGCGGCGGGAGCGATACGGCTGGAGAGCAAGCGGCTGGAAAGGCTCGCGCATCAGATGCTGGAATTGCAGCTTTTCCGCAATGAGGATGTGGCGCTGCGCCCCGTGTGCCTGTCGGCGCTGCAGGATCAGGTGACGGCGACGCTGACAAAAGCGGCGCAAAAATACGGTGTGACCATGCAGGTGACGCTTCCCGCGGTGACGGTGTCGGCAGAGCCGACGCTTTTGATGTCGCTTTTGTATAACCTGGCGGACAACGCCTTTAAGGCGTCGCGCGTGGGGCAGACGGTGACGCTGGGAGCGGTGTGCGCAGAGACGGCGGTGACGGTCACGGTGCGCGATCACGGCAGAGGCATCGCGGCGGAGAGCCTGCCGCACCTGACCGAGGCGTTCTGGCGCGAGGACAAGGCGCGTTCGCGCGCGCTCGGCGGCGCGGGGCTGGGGCTGACGCTGTGTCAGAAAATCGCCGCACTGCACGGGACAAAGCTGCATTTTGAAAGCCGACAGGGCGAGGGAACGGCAGTCTCCTTTGTGCTTTGTCGCTGTGAGGTGACACCATGAAGAGAAAAACAGTGACGGCGTTTTTGCTGCTTTTGCTGGCGACTGTGCTGGTGGTCGGTGTGCCGCTGGGGCTCGGTGTCCGCTTTCCCGATGCGGCGGCGACAAAGTGGCAGTATACCGTTGCGGAGCAGTATGCGCTCACCGAGCAGCAGATGGCACGGATATTCTATGCGCGCACGGCGACGTTCTTTTTGGGAAACGCGACCCCGCGGCAGGTGTCGCGGGAGACGGTCTGCACGTTGATCGAAAAGGTGGTGCAGGAGGCAGACGATCGACAGGCGCTGGAACAGGTGATCCGAAACGGCGACGAGGAAGACTGCAACACCTATGAGGAGATCGTCGCGGTGGACGGACGCCCTGTGGCGGTGCGCTATGTCTGGCTGGCGTATGCAAACGAAAGCGGGACGGTGACGATGACATTTGAGGAAAAGACCGGCACGGTGCTCATGCTGCATTGCAGCGGTGCGGTGGCGGAAGAAACGTCGAATGCCGTCAAGACGGCGGTGCGCTATTATATGGGAACGCTGGGGTTGAACGAGGAGCAGTACAGCGTCGATACCAAGCCGATTGACGGCGTACAGCGCTGGGAAGTGAGCATCACGCATGTCGAGAGCGAGAATGTGGTTTTTCGCTCGGATGACGAAACGGATACAGAATAGATACACGCGCCTTATAAAAATGATACAAGCCCCCTTTATCCTGTTGATAAAGGGGGCTTTTGCATGAAATACATACGGGCGATATGCTGTATATGGATTCTTTTGCTGTGCGGCTGTGCACAGACGGAAACGGTGACGCAGACGGAAACGGCGCTGCAGACGTCGCTTGCCGTGCCGCAGTTGTCGCAGTATCCGGAGCTGCCCACGGGATGTGAGGCGACCGCTGCCGCGATGGTGCTGCAATATCACGGTGAGGAGGTCACGCCGCAGAAGGTCGCGGGGGAGTGGCTCGCCCGCAGCGAGGCGTTTTATACCGAAAACGGCGTGCAGTACGGTCCCGATCCAAACAAGGTGTTTGCGGGCGATCCGTTCAGCCGCTATGCCTACGGCTGCTTTGCGCCGGTGATTGCCGATGCGGTGAACGGGCACAGCGCGCGCTGCACGGCGACGGTGCTGCGGGAGAAAACGCTGCAGGAGCTGTATGACACCTATGTGGCGGCGGGCAAGCCGCTGCTCATATGGGCGACCATGGGCATGCGGGAAGTCAAGGACGGCAACCGCTGGCGGCTGCCGGACGGGACGGATTTTGTCTGGCCTGCGAGGGAGCACTGCCTCGTGTTGGTCGGCAGCACAGAAACCGACTATCTTTTCAACGACCCGCAGACGGGCGGCAGGGTGCACTATGAAAAAGGACTTTGCGAGCAGCGCTTTCAGTCGCTGGGACGGCAGGCGGTGTATATCGGCAAAGAAGCTGCATGAGGTGTTTGCTGTGGGATGATTGTGATTTGACGCATTTTGCAAGCTGTTGACAACATTATACGGTGAATGGTATACTGAATTTGACGGATAATCGGTGTGCGTTCCTGTACTATACAAGACGGAGGGCGGCAAGCAAAATGAAAAAAAGTAAAAAACTCATTACGTTTGTGTCGATCGCTGTTTTCGTGATACTTATGATCCCGACGGGTGTTATTGCAAGCACACAAGTATTCGGCAGAGTTGAGGCAAATCTCGGCAGGGTCGCTCCGCCGATAATGAACACGAATAACGAGCAGGAGCTTGTGTTGGTGGAACCTGATCCTAACAATGACAAGATGATTTTCGGAAATCAGGAAAGGAATTTCTGCCTGGGATATTTAGATAATTTCAAAGCCGAAACGGTGACCGGCGGCGAAAGTGCGGAGGAGGCGGCACGGATCACGCGCAAAAATGCGCTGCTGCAAGAGTATAGAGCGTATGTGGATCGGTTGTATGATCAAAAGATGACGATCGGAGAATACGACAATCACTATGCACATTTGATGGATATATTCTCTGAACTGTTACCTTTGGAGCCGGAAAAGACGCCGCAGGAAAAATTTGAAATTCAACTGCAGAATATTATAAGTAGGCTGAAAGAAGATCTGTATTACAGTGAAGTTCATGGAGAGATGTATATAGAAGAAAGAAAGCTCAATATTCCGCAGTTGAAAAAATGTATTGAAGAGTTTACTGCTCTGCAGAACAAGATCGCTGCAAAACAACTGTCCTTTGAACAGATGCAGCAAGAATACACGCTGTATCTGGAGGAGGTGAAAACTGCCAGCCCGTATGAGTTTTCGGCTGCGACTTCGCCTGAAGAAGAGGAAAACAGTTGACATCTGCATTTTGCCTGTGATCCTGTGATGCTGTTTTGAAGAAAAATCATCCGATGTGCAACGCATATCGGATGATTTTTTGTTCAAACAGGCGGCACAATCAAAAATTTTGCCGTGCCGGCGTGTCTTATATTTTAAAGGACGTACGGAAAATGGGAGAAAAAGTGGTAGATAAGCGGTAGAAAAAGACGCTGCGGAGAAAAAGCCGGGAAAGAAAAAAGCCTTGAAACCATTTGGTTTCAAGGCTTTTCGGATGGTGGAGATAAGCGGGATCGAACCGCTGACCTCTTGAATGCCATTCAAGCGCTCTCCCGGTACAATCGTGTACATACCCCCCTAAAAGGGGGCGGAGAAGCGCTAATACACCGGGAAAGTGATCAATTTTGATTAACCCAATGTCGATTGAAAACAATCAATACCCAATGTAAAAAACAATTCGATGAACTGCGTTCTTTTACAAATGGAACAAAAAACACCCGACAAAAGTCGGGTGTCTTTCGGGACAACTAAAAAGTCATCACACTAAATTAAAAGATGATCAAGATAAAAATCCCGATACACATAATTAGTACGACATTATTGTAAACGATAAGTTTCCTCGTGTCAATAGATATATTCAAGGAATTTTGCTAATATTCTTCGATATTGCACTTGCAATATCATTATATGTTTGATCGGTGATAGTTGCTACGGGAGTTTTAGCCAATCGTTTTTTACTCACTTCCCTCATGTGCACAACATTTGCTATACCGTGTATGGGATAGCTTGCCGAACTTTCAATCTGGACTTCTACTTCATAAAAATCAAGGAAGCGCTCAATAGTATTGCCATTATTCAAATATGACATACATCGCTTGCCATCTTTCTCGTAGAATGAGCTACCTTCATATGTTGTGATTGGAACAACTATTGTCGTATTACCATGGTAGTTTCCAATATTATTCTGCATAATAACAACGGGTCTTTTCCCATTTTGCTCACTACCGATATTTTCCCCCAAGTAACAGAAAAAGACTTCTTTCTGCTTTACGACCCGGGGAGGTGTAGCAAACCTGAGGCTCCAGCTTTTATTTACCCATTTAAGGAAAGCAAGTCTTTTGCGTAATTTGTCGGGAAATATATTCCCTGTAGATTTCATGGTGTTTGATAGCGTTGTGATCTCAGTACCTATATCATTGAATAGTTGAGTTTCCTCTGGTGTCAATTTTTTCACCCCCACAACATAATTTTTGTGTAATAATAGTATATCTTGTCGAAAGAGAAATTGCAAGATGTTAAATTTATTTCGCAAATGAATACTGTCGCCCAACAAGACAACGGGCGTCGTTTTCATATATAACCCGAAGGGAGGTATTTCCGCCGCTGGCCAGTCTGATGACTGGCCTTTTTTTATGCCATGAAAAAGGAGGTTAGATAATGGCAGACGATAAAAAGAATATCCCCGATGCTGGGAAAGTCACTGAACCGCCTAAACAGGAAAAGGCTGAACCTATCAAGGCATCGCCCCCTGTGACGGAACAGGCCGCCCCGGTCAAGCCAGAGCCTACCGTGAAAGGGCCCATTCCCAAGGATGGGCCGTCCCCGGTGAAGGAGGCAGCACCAAAAGAAAAGGTGGCGGCAGCACCCACGGTAGATAAGACACCCTCCACCGCAAAAGAACAGCCCACGCCACCCAAGGATGCGCCTGCGGCAGATAAGGCCACGCCCGTCACAAAAGAGCAGGCCGCACCGCCCAAGGAGAAACCCGCCCCGGCGGTTGAAACCAAGCCGTCCGAAAAGGTGGCTCCGGCTGGCAAGGTGTTGGATTTTGCCGCTGTCCGTGATGAGGGCGTAAAACAGGCATCCCCGCCCAAGGAAAAGCCCCCGGCAGAAAAAGTGGATAAACCGGGCAAAACGCAGGAGACGGCCAAGCCTGCCAAGAGCCGCCCACCCAAGGTTGACAAGGCGGCCCCCGACGAGGCCCAGCCGCCCAAACCTCGAGACAAAGTGTCCCAAGGTAAAAAGGCCGCAACGGTCAAGGAGGCTCCCGCCCAGGAACAGGCCGCCGCTGGCGGTGGTGCTGGCCCCGGTGCCGGGATCGCGGTGGAGCCCAAGACACCTACGCCCCCGCCCCGTCCTGTGGAGGAGGGCAAGCTGGTTTATCTGAAACTTTCCGAGCTCCATCCGTTCCACACATTCCGTCCCCATCCGTTCAAAGTCTCGGACGACGCCAAGATGCAGGAAACCGTCGCGTCCATTAAAGCAAACGGCGTTATGGTTCCCGGCCTTGCCCGCCCGGAGAAAGACGGCAACGGTTTTGAGATTATCGCGGGCCACCGCCGTACTCGCGGCAGTGAGCTGGCCGGGCTGGAGGAAATGCCCTTTATTGTCCGGGATATGTCCGACCAAGAGGCTGTACAGGCCATGCGGGACAGTAACAAGCAGCGAGATCAGACACTTCCCAGCGAATTGGCCGCCCTGCTGGATTTGGAGGTGGAGGCTATCAAACACCAGGGCGGGCGGCTGGACGGCGTTGCTCCCGGCGATGTGGGGAAACGCTCTGTTGAGATCGTTGGCGAAGCGCACGATATGAACTACAAAAAGGTCATGCGGTATCTTCGCCTTAATTCCCTTGTCCCGGAACTGCTGAGTAAGGTGGACGAGAAGGGGCTGGGCTTCATGCCCGCCGTGGAGCTCTCGTACATCAAACCGAAAAACCAAAGGTTGATTGCCGTGTCTATTGACGGTGAGCAGTCCTCGCCCTCCCACGCCCAGGCCAAACGGCTCCGGGAACTGGATCAGGCGGGCAAGCTCAACGGCGATGTGATCGACGGTATTCTGAGTGAAAAGAAAAAGGAGGATCGCGGCGTGATTATTTCTATGGCCGAACTGGAAAAGTATTTTGGCAAGGAGGTCACTCCTATCAAGATGAAGGAGCAGATCATGTCCCTGCTGGACGAATGGAAAGAGAAACAGCCGCCCGAGCTGAAAAAGCCCGAGAAAAAGGCGGATTTGGAGAAGTAACCTCGAGACACTTTGTCCCGAGGTTTTTTCGCGCCCTTTCGCAGAGGGCTCTGGCGGTTTATCCCCCGTCGCCGCCCAAACCAAAGCGCAGTCGGGAGTTGCCTGTCAAGGGGGCATGGCCCCGCCGTTTGCGGCGGCTTGCCCTTGACTGGCGGCCCCGGCTGTGCTACTCCCAGCGGCGCGACGGGGGTATATCCTCCAGAACCGCCCCCTTTCCCATGATTGGGAAAGGGCAGGGGGATTGGGCTGAACCTACATTATTAAAAAATATCGGAGGTATTCAATATGAAACGACCCCTTGCGTATGTCACCGCAGCATGGTACGGCGGCGACAGCGAAAATGCAGAACAGGCGGCCCGGTACTGCCGCGCTGTGTATGAGGCGGGCTTCTCGCCCATCTGTCCCACTCTGTATCTGCCCCTGTTCCTCAACGACGCTGTTCCCGAGGAGCATAAAAGCGGCATCGACATGAGCCGTGACCTGCTCCGGCGCTCCCATGTGCTGGTGGTGTGCGGCCATACCGTCACCGAGGCCATGAAAAACGACATCGCCGTTGCCCAGCGGCTGGGTATCACCTCTACCACGCTGGAGGGCATCCTGACCGTCAAGGGCCAGGGCCGCCGCTGATATGCCCTCGCTGTTCGAGGCGTATGTGACGAACCTCGGCAAGTACAACGAAGGGGAGCTTGTGGGTGAAACCCTCAAGTTCCCCGCTACTACCGAGGGGGTGCAGGCGCTCTTAAAGCGGATCGGCGTGGACGGTATTCGATATGAGGAGATTTTCATTACCTCTTTTGACGGCGATGTGCTGGGCCTGTATGACTACTTGGGCGAATATGAAAACCTCGACGAGCTCAACCACTTGGCCCATCTTCTCTCTGATATGGACACAGCCGATCTGGAGAAATTCGAGGCCGTGATCGACAGCGGCGAATATACCGGCAGCGTCCAGGAGCTGATCAATCTGACGCAAAATCTGGATTGCTTCGACTTTGAGCCCGGTATCAGCAACGACGAGGAGTTGGGACGGCGGTATATTCAAGACTTCGGGGCCGTCGAGATCCCGGAACATCTCATTGACTATATCGACTACGAGGCATACGGGCGGGACGCCCGGATCAATGAAAGCGGCCACTACGCCCCCGGCGGGTATGTGCGGAACAACCACGGCAATTTTATCGAGGTGTACCACGGCAGGGAGGATATTCCCGACGAGCACCGTATTTTCGCCTACCCCAAGCTCAACATCCGGGAGCAGATGGCGGCCTACCAAGGCATCATCGACAAATCGGCGCTGGACACGGGCAAGCACCGTATCATTCCGGGACACGAGGAGCGTTAGTGCTTCGAGACACTTTGTCCCAAAGAAAGGGGTGGTTTGACTGATAGATGAAGATATTTCCCGGCGCACGATTGCCGTTTCCATGCGGGCCGGTAAGCTGACCGCCCGGAGCCTTGCCTATGTGCTCCGGGCCGTTGGCCGTAAAATCGCCAAGGCACACCGGGAGGCGCAAACGCCCCACGGCAAACAGAGCGTGAAAAAGCTCATGGCCCACGGTACGGCCACCAACAGTATTGAGGTGGACGCACCCAAGGTATTTGACCGGGTAGCCCGGAAGTGGAATGTGGACTATGCCTTTTATAAAACCGGGCCGGACAAATATCTGCTTTTCTTCAAGACAGGACAGGCCGACGCGATGACGGCCTGTTTTTCTGAATACTCCCGGAAGGTGCTGGATAAATCCAAATCCCGGCGCGTCCCCATCCGGGAACAGCTCAAACGGGCGGCGGATCAGCTTGCCAAGGAAAAGCCCCGCCAGAAGGAGCGCGTAAAGGAGGCAGCCCATGCGGACAGATAAGATCAGAAAATATGTACTCCCCAATATCCCGTATCTGTTCATCGGCTGGACCTGCTTGAAGCTGGGTACGGCCTACCGTCTGGCTGCTGGCGCAAACCTCGGGGAAAAGCTGCTGGGGCTGATGCAGACCATCGGCGTGGCCTTTGCGGATTTTTCGCCGGGGCTTGATCCCTTTGACTGGCTCATTGGCTTTGTGGGTGCGGTGGCTTTTCGGCTGCTGATCTACTTCAAAAGTAAAAACGCAAAAAAGTTTCGCCGGGATGAGGAATACGGAAGCTCCCGTTGGGGTTGCCCTAAAGACATCCAGCCTTTTGTCGATCCAAAGTTTGAAAATAATGTCATTCTCACCGGGACGGAGCTTCTCACCATGAACACCCGCCCGAAGAACCCGGCCAATGCCCGCAACCTCAACGCTTGTATCATTGGTTCGTCCGGCTCTGGCAAAACCCGGTTCTGGCTCACGCCCCAGCTTCTTCAAGCCCATTCCTCGTATGTGGTGGTCGATCCAAAAGGCGGCGTCCTCGGGCAGGTGGGCTATTTCCTGCAAAAAAAGCGTGGATATAAAATCAAGGTTTTTAATAGCATTGATTTTTCCAAGTCCATGCACTATAACCCGCTGGCGTACATCAAGAACGAGGCCGACATCCTAAAGTTTGTCAATGCGCTGATCTCCAACACCAAGGGAGAGGGCAAGGAGGGCGATCCGTTTTGGACGAAGG
>URNF01000070.1 GCA_900549155.1 uncultured Oscillospiraceae bacterium
CGCTCTCTCACTCACGGTGCTGCCCGCCGATCTGCTGCGAAAACTGTTTTTTCAAAAGCGGGGCTTGTAATTTGCATAAAGTATGGTAAAATAAACCTGTATATGACGGAAAGGAAGTTTACCGCTACATGGAAAAACCGAAGTTTTATATCACCACGGCGATCGCCTATACCTCCCGCAAGCCGCACATCGGCAACACCTATGACATCGTGCTTGCCGATCTTATCGCGCGCTATAAGCGGATGCAGGGCTTTGATGTGCTGTTTCAGACCGGCTCGGATGAGCACGGACAGAAGATCGAGGAATATGCCGAAAAGGCGGGCATCACCCCCAAGGCATATGTCGACGACATTTCCGCGCAGATCAAGAGCGTGTGGGATTGCATGAACGTGACCTATGACCACTTCATCCGCACCACCGACACCGATCACGAAAAAACGGTGCAGAAAATCTTCAAAAAGCTGTATGAGCAGGGCGACATCTATAAGGGCGCCTATGAGGGAAAATACTGCGTGCCGTGTGAGTCGTTCTTCACCCCGTCGCAGCTCAAAGACGGCAAATGCCCCGACTGCGGCAGAGAGGTCGTCGACGCGAAGGAGGAAGCCTATTTCCTGAAGCTCGGGAAATATCAGGACCGCCTTTTGCAGTATTATGAGGAGCATCCCGATTTCATCACGCCGGTGTCCCGCCGCAATGAAATGATCAATAACTTTCTGAAACCGGGACTTTCCGATCTGTGCGTGTCGCGTTCCTCGTTCAAATGGGGCATCCCCGTGCCGTTTGACGATCAGCACGTTATCTATGTCTGGATCGACGCGCTCTCGAACTATATCACCGGCTGCGGCTACGATCCCGACGGATCGTCGGAGAAATATAAGAAATACTGGCCTGCGGATCTGCACGTGATCGGCAAGGACATTGTGCGGTTCCACACCATCTATTGGCCCATCATTCTGATGGCGCTCGGGGAGCCGCTGCCGAAAAAGGTGCTCGGTCACCCGTGGCTTTTGTCCGGCGACGACAAAATGAGCAAGTCCAAGGGCAACGTGATCTATGCCGACGACCTTGTGCGGCATTTCGGTGTGGACGCGGTGCGGTATTATCTGCTGTCCGCCATCCCCTTTGCACAGGACGGCACCATCACCTATGAGGATTTCATCACAAAGTATAACGCCGATCTTGCCAACACACTCGGCAATCTTGTCAACCGCACCGTTGCGATGGCGAATAAATACTTCGGCGGCACGGTGAAGAACGCGGGCGTTGCGGGTGAGCCGGACGCGGGACTGCTGGCGGCGGTCGCGGAAACACTCTCGACCTTCTCGCAGCAGATGGAGGACTATCACAACGCCGATGCGGCGGGCACGCTCATGGAGCTTGCCAAGCGCTGCAACAAATATATCGACGAGACCGCCCCCTGGGCGCTTGCCAAGGATGAGGCGCAGACGGCGCGGCTGGAAACGGTGCTGTATCATCTGCTGGAGACGATCCGCATCCTCGGCATCCTGTTTTCTCCGTTCATGCCCGACACCGGCGCGGAAATCCTGCGCCAGCTGCAGGTCGGCGCAGAGGACACGACGCTCGATGCTGCCGTGTTCGGCAGGGTGACGGCGTTTGCCGTCGGCGCTGCCGCCCCGCTTTTTGCCCGCATCGATATGCAGAAGATGCTCGATGAGATCGCGGCGGAGCAGACGCCCGCCGCGCCGGAGAAAACAGAGACGGAAAGTCTGCCGCTGTTGCCGGAGATCGCGATCGACGATTTTGCGAAGGTCGATCTGCGGGTGGCAAAGGTCGTGGCGTGCGAGCCGGTGAAAAAGGCGAAAAAGCTTCTGAAGCTGACGCTCGACGACGGCACGGGCACGCCCCGCACCGTTTGCTCCGGCATTGCCAAGTGGTACACCCCCGATGCGCTTGTCGGCAGACAGGTGATCGTGGTGGCAAACCTGAAGCCTGCCGTTTTGTGCGGCGTGGAGAGTCAGGGCATGATCCTCGCTGCCGACACAAAGGACGAAAACGGCGAAGCGGCGGCAAAGGTGCTGTTTGCGGACGAACTGCCGCTTGGCAGCAAGCTGCGCTGAGATACAAATGAAAAGCCACGGAAAATCGTACGATTTTCCGTGGCTTTTTTTGGATTTTCAGCGAACGATCAGCGGCAATACGATCGAGAGCAGCGCCGCAGCGGGGAGAAACAGCAGCATTGCCGGCGCCGGCAGGATGCCGCCCGTAAGCGCCGTGCCGAAGCACCAAAGCGCGCCGACGGCGGAAAGGGCGATCTGTGTGATCATCGCCGCCGTGCCGCGATGCTTCAGACGGCGGCAGGCGGTGAGCAGATCGGCAATACCCGTGATCTTGCCGTTGACGGCGGCACCGGCGGAAACGCGCTCGCCGCCCTCATGCCGCAGCCCGTCATACAGTCTGCCCGCCGATGCGGACAGAAGATCGACATAGTAATCGTCAAGGTCAAATCCCGCGCAAAGGCTCACCTCGGTGACGTTGGGATCACAGGAGCGGATGAGCAGCGACAGATGTGCGTCCTGCAGCTCATGCAGTGCGCCCTCGACCTCGGGATCGGTCAGATAGCTGATGATGAACATGGCGGACAGTGCGCCGCCGACCGAGAGATAGACAAGCTCGCGGTTGTCCTTTTTGTATTTCCGTTCATAGTCGCCGGACGGCGTGTCCACGCCGTGATTTTCCAGCAGCTTGCGGTTGCCGACCAGCACCCGTCTGCCGCCGACCCAGCCGGAAAAGCCCATGTCCTGTTCAAAGACCAGGTTTTCCACGGCGGGAAGAATTTCGGTCTTTTCCTCGATGATGCGCAGGAAAAGTCCCGCAAGCGGACCGTCGGTGCGGATGGCGACCGCAGCGGCGTCCATGATGGCTTCGTCGATGCGGGTGTCGCGGAAGGTGCGGATGCCGTGCAGCGCGACGCTGTCCTGCCAATAGAGGTCGGACACATCGAGCGCTACCCCGTGCAGATTACCGAACCGCTCTGCCGCTGCATAGCTGCAAAGAAGATTGTCGTCCCGCAGCAGTCTGCGGCAGGTGCCGAGAAGCGGCACATTCAGCGCCAGCGGCGCTGCCGGCAGCAGCACGCACAGCGCGCCGACAAAGGCGGAAAAACCGACTAAAAAGCTTTTTGCAACCGCGCCCGCGACAATGCCGATGACAAGGCACAGCCCCGCCGCGATCGGCAGGAAACGGCTCATGATGCGGTCATAGCGGTCGTTCATATAAGCATTCGCCAAAAAGTCGTCGAGAAACCGCACCGGGCGGAAAAACGCCACCCGCGGTGTGCCGTTTGCCACCGCCCGCCGCCCGATCTCGGTCGCGGCGCGCTCGTCGGTGATCTCCACGGCGGCAAATTTCTGCGTGTCGTGGGACACCAGCGTGAAGTTCTGACGGATGCGGTCGAGCTTTGCCATCCTGCCGATGCCGCAAAACAGCAGCGACAGCGCGGCAAGCGCCGTGAAAAGACGCGTTTCTCCCGCTTCCAGCGCGGCAAGATCGCTCCACTGCACCAGCGTGTGCAGGAAAACGGCGGCGGTCACCACTGCCGGGACGCTCTCGGCGGTCGGTTTGCCGTGGAGCAGCGCCATCGTGCCGTCCCGCAGCATGGGATACAAAAGAATTGCCATGCAGGAAAGCAGGAAAATGTTCAAAAGCAGAAAAAGCGAGGGGGCAAGCGCCGGCTGACCGTAGAAGATGACCGACGCCTCGCTCCACAGAAGCAGCGCGCCCGCCGCAGCGGCAAGCCACATGCGGAAAGCGCCCGAACGGTGGCGGTGCTGCAGCTCCGCGCGCACATCCTCCGCCTGCGAAAAATCGGTGAAATCGCCGGTGAAGCGACCGCGCGGCGCGGGGGTCTCCTCTTTGGGTTCGGCGGGCGGTTCTTCCGCTTTCCGCTCCGACTCCTCGTCGGGCGCTGTGTCGCCCTCAAAGCGAAAGTCAAGGCTTTCGCGGTTTTGCTTGATCTGAAAATCGCGGATCTTCTCCTGGCGGGTCTTTATGAGCTGTTCTTCCCAGTCGGGCACTTCCTCGGGGGACTCCTCAACGGGCGGCTCTTCCTCGCCGGCAAGCTCCGCCATCGTGATCTGCCCGTCGTCCACGTCGTCGTCCGTGTTATCTGCGGGCTCTGCCGCCGTTTCTTCGCTTTCGGCAATGGAAACGATCTGCGTCGGCGCTTCGAGCGGCGCCACGCGGATCTCCTCGTCAGCGGGCGGTTCTTCCGCGACGCTCTCTTCTTCGGTGCTGTCTTCTTCGACAGGCATTTCCTCTTCTGTGATGATCTCCTCTTCGAGGACGGCTTCTTCGACGGGCGGTTCCTCTGCAGGAGGTTCTGCGTCGGCAGCCGTGTCCGTTTTCGCTGCGGTGTGGTCGGGCACGGTGGCATAGTCCTTCAAAAGCTCGTCAAGAATATCCTGCTTATCCATTTCCGTGTCCCCCTTTTCTCAGTTTTTTGCCGCAATACCGGCGCGCTGGCGGGCGATCTCATACAAAACGATGCCGCACGCGACCGAGGCGTTGAGCGAATTGATGCTGCCGTTCATCGGCAGAGAAAGGATCTGATCGCACTGCTCGCGCAAAAGACGGCTGATCCCGCGTCCCTCCGAGCCGACCACCACACAGACAGCGCCCGCAAGATCGGTCTTGCACCACGTTTCGCCGTCCATGTCCAGTCCATAGACCCACACGCCGCGCTTTTTCAGTTCCTTCACGGTATCGGTGAGATTGGTCACCCGCGCGACGGGGACATATTCCACAGCGCCTGCCGACGCCTTATACACCGTGTCGGTCAGTCCCACCGCACGGCGCTTGGGTACAATGACGCCGTGCGCGCCCGCCGCCTCGGCGGTGCGCAGAATGGCGCCGAGGTTGTGCGGGTCCTCCAGCTCGTCGCAGAGGATGAAAAACGGCGGCGCGTTGTGCGCAGCGGCATTTTGAAACAGCTCGTCTATCGTGGCATACGCCTTGCACGCAGCAAAGGCAATGATGCCCTGATGATGCGCGGCGGTGGCGTCCATTTTGCGGATGTCGACTTCCTTGATCGGAATGCCCCGATCGCGGCACAGCGCCAAAAGCATCGGCAGCGTTCCGCCGCGCTCTCCCTTGGCGACCCAGACGGAGTCGATCTCCCGTCCTGCTTTCAGTGCTTCATGTACGGCGTTGCGACCGACGATGCGATCGCTGCGGAGCTCTTTCTCCGCTTTTTCGGTTTTTTCAAACGGCATGCTTTTCCCTCACAGTATTCTATACATAAATTCAGTATAGCATATATACGACCGCAGGGCAAGAAAAAATGAAAAACCCTGTCGAAAAAAGCGCCGGACGCGGTCGGCATAGGCTCTTGCATTTCCTGCGACAATGTGGTATGCTTTCAAAAAAAGGAGGAATGATGATGTTCTGTCAGAAATGCGGAAAAGAATTGCCCGACGACGCGAAATTCTGCCCCGGCTGCGGTGCAACAACGGACGCGCAGACGCAGAAAACGGAGTCGGCTTTTGAAAAACAGGTGGATGCTTTCACCGACACGCCCGACACCACTGCCGGGTTTATGCCCGATGACATTGCGCAAAACAAGGGCTATGCGGTGCTTGCCTACTTGGGTGCTCTGGTGCTCATCCCGCTGTTTGCGGCGAAGAACTCCAAATTCGCACGGTTCCATACCAACCAGGGGCTGGTGCTGTTCGTAGCCATGGTCGTGTGGAACGTGGTCACGAGGATACTTACGGCGGTTTTGAAGTACCTTTATGTGACGAAGGCGATTGTGTCGGGTGCCATGTGGCTGATCGGCATGCTGCTTTGCGTGCTGGCGATCATGGGTATTGTCAATGCGGTCAAAGGCAAAGCAAAGGAGCTGCCGCTCATCGGCAAGATCCGGTTTTTACATGACTGAGAATGAAAAATGCCGCTTTGCGGCATTTTTTATTTTCTGTAAGGAAAAGGCGCACCTTGCGTGTATAAAGAGTGCGAGGGGGGAGTTTTGTGGACAAAGGAGCAGAACTGTATCGACGGTTCTTAGACGGCGACGAAGCGGCTTTTGAGGAGATCATGACGCTGTATCGCGACGGTCTCATTCTTTTCATCGACCGCTTTGTGCGGGATTTGCACGCTGCCGAGGACATTTCCGTCGACTGCTTTGTGTATGTACTGCTGCACCCGAAACACTATAACTTCCGCACCTCGCTGAAAACCTACCTGTATATGCTCGGGCGCAGCCGTGCGCTCAACTGTCTGCGTCATCGGCGGGCGCTACCCCTCTTGCCGCTCGACGAGAATGCGGCGGATGAGCGCACGCCCGAAGCTGCCTTTTTGCGCGATGCGCAAAAGCGCGCGGTGCACGACGCGATCGGGGGTCTGCCGCAGGACATGCAAACGGCGGTATACTTAGTATACTTCGAGGAGCTGTCCTATGCGGAGGCGGCGGTCGTGATGAAGAAAAAGCCGAAGCAGGTGGACAATTTGCTGTACCGCGCAAAGGGCTTGCTGCGGGAAGCACTGGGAGGTGTAGTATGAGATCGGATGAAGCGTATAAGGCGGAGGTGTTTGCCCGCCGCGACGCCGTTTTGCGCGTGCGCCGCCGCAGAAACCGCGTGATGCTGTCCCTTTTGCCGATTTTGTGTGTGGCGGGGCTTTCGGTGGCGTTGGTTTTGCGTCTGCCGCAGACGACACCGCCCAAAAAAACCGCTGACGGCACACAAACGACGGAAGCGACCCGTCTTGCAGGAGACAACGGCAACACAAACGGCGCTGTCAGCGATGACACCGCCGACGGCATGGACGGCACCGACACCGAGGGCTATAAGTCCATGACCGCTGCCACCGTTCTGACCGTGACCGCCGACCTGTCCCTTTCGCCGCGGACGGTGTATTGGGCGGACGACCAAAAGACGGTCATCGACCTTGCCGAAAAGGCGGGTGACACCGTGTTTCGGGCGCAGGCGACAGCCTACGGTGCGGCGTTATTTGAGACGCATCGGCTGCTCATCTATTATTTGCCGCAAACCGACATAACGGATCTTTCCGCCCATGTCAGCGGCGACATTTTGGAGATCGTGCCGCAGGCGCAAGCGGACGCGATCGGCAACCGCCTTTTCCTGCTGCCGGTGGATAGCGGTGTCAAAACCGTCCGCATCGCAGACGCAGCGAAAGTCACACGCCCGTCTGTCGCGCCGGATGTGACGGATGAAAAATAACGCATAAAGATCACGCCCCGCAGTGCATCGCACGGCGGGGCGTGGTTTTTATGTCAGTCGGCTGCCTCAAGCGGCGTGCCGTCGGGCTTGAGAAAGCTGCCGTCTTCCTGCGGGGTGAGGAGCGTCATGTCGGAATGGGTGTATTTTTTGATGTCGCGGATGCGGAACGTGTCCGCGTCGCCCGTGAAGGTGAACGAAGCGCCGCGCCGCTTGGCACGACCGGTTCTGCCGATGCGGTGCAGATAGTATTCGTTCTCGTCCGGCACATCATAGTTGAACACCGCTTCGACGTCGTCCACGTCGATGCCACGCGCAGCGACGTCGGTGGCGACGAGAATTTCAAACTTGCCGTCGCGGAAGCTCTGCATGACGCGGTTGCGCTGTCCCTGCGGGATGTCGCCGTGCAGGCAGTCGGCGGAGCGCCCCGCCTTTTCCATGCGGCGACCGAGTCCCATGACGGTGGTCTTGCGGTTGGCAAACACCATCACGCGGTGATAGTGCATCCGATCGATGAGCGACAAAAGCAGCGCGAAGCGATCCTGTCCCGCTGTCGGCACCTCATATTGGTCGATCTTCGGGCGGTTGTCGCCCGCCGATTCCACCGTGATCTCCACGGCGTCATGCTGGTATTCCCACGCGACATCCATGACCTCGCGCGAAATGGTGGCGCTGAACATCACCACCTGCGTGTCGGCGGGGGTGGCGTTGAGAATGCGGCGCACGTCCTTGATGAAGCCCATTTTCAGCATCTCGTCCGCCTCGTCCAAAACGGCGGTGTAGATGTCGCCGAGCCAAATGTTGCCGCGTTCCATGTGATCGAGCAGTCTGCCGGGCGTGGCAACGACGATGTGCGGTGCTTTTTTGAGCGCGGTGATCTGCCGCTGCATCGGCTGCCCGCCGTAGACGGCGGCGATGCGCACGTCGGGGCGGAACGCCGCAAGATGCCGCAGATCGTCGGTGATCTGCAGACACAGCTCACGCGTCGGGCAGATGACGAGCGCCTGCAGATTGGTGAGCGAGGTATCGAGACACTCAATGAGCGGGATGCCGAACGCACAGGTTTTGCCGGTGCCGGTGGGGGCCTTGGCGATGACATCGCGCCCCTCGGTCATGACGGGAATGGTCTGCTCCTGCACGGGTGTCGGGGCGGCAAAGCCCATTTTTTGCAGTGCTTTTTCCGTTTCCGGCTGCAGATGCAGCGCCGCAAACCCATTTTTCTCTACATTTTCCAAGGATATATCTCCGTTTCTTTCCGTAATTACTCCCCAGTATACCACATTTCGTCAAAGGATACAAGAGCCTAGGGTGCCTTGTATGCGTCGGCGATGTCGGCAAGGTATGCCTTGCGGTATGCTTTGGGTGTCATGCCGGTCTTACGCTTGAAGATGCGGCAAAGATAGCCGCTGTCGCAATAGCCGAGTGTTGCCGCGATCTCGTCGAGCGTGCAGGTGTTTTTTTGCAGCAGCATCTTGATGTGATTGATGCGGTGCAGCGTGCGGTATTCCAGCGGCGAAACGCCGGCATAGCTGTGAAAAAGACGCTCGAAATAGCCGACACTGATGTTACAGACGGCAGCGATCTCGGCAATGCTCTTTTGCGGCGTTTCCTCGGCGATGAGCAGGCGGATGCCCTCTTTGATGATGCTCAGATCCCGCGGGTTTTCCTGCTCCATGCGCAGGTTGGCGGACAGGGTGCGCAAAAGTGTCAGCGCACGCTCATAGATGGTGAGCGGCTTCGGCGTGCCCGAAAACGCGTCAATGAGATCGCAGAAAAGCCGACTGTAGAGCGCTGTGTGCCGCGTGGTAAGCACCGTGAGACGGTCGCCGAGAGAGACGGGCTGCCTGGCATAGGGCACATGCTGCAATTCTCCCTTTTCGCCGAAAACAGGCTCGGACGGGTGCAGCGTGAATTCAAACAGGAGATTTTCCTGCATGTCGCCGCCCTGCATGGGCGCGTTTTCACAGACATAGCTGCTGCCGCGCGGGAGATAGACAAGCGCTCCCTGCGGGACATAAAGCGGCGCGTGCCCCTCCTGATAATAGACGCCGTTGCTGCTGGCAAACAAAAGAAGTCCGTCGGTCGGACGGGGCGTGTGCATGGTGAAATGCGTTTTGCCGCTTGCCTTTTGACGGATGGCAAAGATGTCGAAAAGATCGAAAAGACAGTTGTCGAGATCTGCAAAATCCATGAGCGTCACCCCCGAAAGCATAAAAAACGGCACCGTCTTTTGACGGTGCCGCAAAAGGATGTCAGTCGCGCAGCGGGGCACCCTTGCCGTCCGTCGCAATGGAGCCGGTGAGGATCATGATGCCCTCAATGAGCCCCCAGATGGCGGAAACGGCGGACAACACGACGGTCAGCGAAAGAATGAGCTGTGCCACCGCCTTGCCGGTATAGCCGAGATAGAAATTGTGGATGCCGAGATAGCCGAGGAAAATGCCGAGCAGTCCGGCGCAAATGCGGGATTTCGCCGCGGGATTGACCGGCTGCGTGGGCTGCACAAACACCTGTGCGCCGCAGTTGGTGCAGGCAAAGGCATCCGGGCTCACCGGCTGTCCGCAATTCTGACAAAACCGATTGCCTGTGCCGCGCGGCACACCGCAGTTGACACACACGACGGCAACGTCATCCATCGGCTTGCCGCAATTCTTACAATACATAAAAAAGCCCCCTTCACGGTATTTATACTATAAAAGTAGCATTTTTCCCGTATAAAGTCAACGAAAATCTTGACGCGGGCGCACGAATGCTATAGTATTGAGAGGAAAAAGAGATTTTTTTGTGATTTAGGACAGGGGGGAGTGACGGTGTATCAGCTAAAGCCGGTGGAGCGTCCGTTCACGGTGGATGCTTTGTATAACGCGATCGACGTGGTGCGTCCGCAGGGGTTTTACTATTCCGGCGAAATGCACGATTTTTGGGAGGCGGTGTTTGTGGTGAACGGGCAGGCGACCGCGACTGCGGATGAAAAGGTCATCGCCCTGCGTGCGGGGCAGCTTTTGTTCCACAAGCCGATGGAATTTCACCGCATCTGGTCGGAGAATGACACTGCGCCGCATCTGCAGATCCTGACGTTTCACACCGTGGGCGAGGGCATGCGGTATTTCGAGGGATGCTGCATGGAGCTGACGCCGCGCGAGCAGCAGCAGTTTGCCAGAACCTGCAAAAAGGTGGCGGGCGCCGTGGCGCTGTATGACCCTGCACAGCCGAAAGAGGGCTATGCGGGCGCTGCCTTTGATGCGGCGCTGGCGGTGGAGATGCTGCTGCTT
>URNF01000071.1 GCA_900549155.1 uncultured Oscillospiraceae bacterium
CCCTCGTTTGCGCCGAAGCCGTCCATTTCCACCAGCAGCTGGTTGAGCGTCTGTTCGCGCTCGTCATGACCGCCGCCGAGACCCGCGCCGCGCTGTCTGCCGACAGCGTCGATCTCGTCGATAAAAATGATGCAGGGCGCATTTTTCTTTGCCTGATCGAAAAGATCGCGCACACGGGAAGCACCGACACCGACATACATCTCCACGAAGTCCGAGCCGGACATGGAGAAGAACGGGACATTTGCCTCGCCCGCAACCGCGCGGGCAAGCAGCGTCTTGCCTGTTCCCGGAGGGCCGACAAGCAGCACGCCCTTCGGCACGCGCGCGCCCAGCTCGCGGAACCGTTTCGGCTCTTTGAGGAAGTCGACGATCTCGCTCAGTTCCTCTTTTTCTTCGTCCGCGCCCGCCACATCTTCAAAGGTGGTCTTGCGCTTATCCTCCGCCGACGCTTTCGCTTTGACCTTTCCGAAGCTCATCATGCGCGAGCCGTCAAGACCGGAAAGGGAACGCCGCATGGAAATGACAACGGCAACAATGAGCAGAACACCGAGGAGCAGCGACGGCAGCATGTTGATGATCCAGGAGCGCTGCGACACCGGTTTCCAGTTATAGGTAATGTTGTTATCGGGATTGTCGTCGCGGTTGTTTGCATTGACAAGCGGCGTCACCAGATCGAGGAAGGTGCCGACATCCGGCACTTTATAGGAAAGGACATCCTTGTCGTCGATCTTGCCGTCCTTGTTGACGTCCGTACGGTATTTTTCGCGCAGCGTGATCTGCAGCGCGCCCGTCCCGAGATCCAGCGTGTAATCCTGCACCTGATCCTGTTCAAAATACGCGATGTATTCCGAATATTTCTCCGTGACGGCTTTCTGCGAGCTGCCGGGGTTCAGCAGCATCCACAGCGCCACAAAAAATGCCAGCGGCACTGCGACGAACAGAAAAATACTCAGGGCGGATCTGCCGCCGTTGTTTTTAGGCTCCACGGTCATGTCTCCTTCTTTGCCGCGCCCGAAAGCGGGGTAATCAAATCAGCCCTGATAGATCTCAGGCTTCAAAACGCCGATATACGGCAGGTTGCGGTATCTCTCCGCATAATCGAGTCCGTAGCCGACGATAAATTTATCTTCCACTCTTGCGCCGACATAATCGGCAGTGATGTCTGCCTTGCGGCGCTCAGGTTTGTCAAGCAACGTGCAAAGACGGATGCTTGCGGGATTGCGCGCGGAAAGGTTTTTGAGCAGGAAAGACAGCGTGTTGCCGGAGTCCAGAATGTCCTCCACAACCAAAATGTCCTTGCCCGCAAGCGACTGGTCGAGATCCTTCAAAATCCGCACCTCGCCTGAAGAGGTCGTTCCGTTGCCATAGCTGGAAACCGCCAGAAAATCAATGGCGCAGTGAATGGTGATCTGCCGCATCAGATCCGCCATGAAGATAAGCGAGCCTTTCAAAACGCTCACCATCAGCAAATTCTTGCCCGCATAGTCGCGGTTGATCTGTGCGCCGATGCGCGCGACGATCTCATGCAGCTGTTCCTCTGTAAACAGGATTTCCTCAACATCGTCGTGTATACTCACAGCTTTTTCCTCTAACATATCAACACTCCTCTAATAGTTGTCCGCGCGATAAAACAGCAGCACCCGTTTTGTATCCGCAGTCATTTTCACACGTTCGTCACAGGAATATCCCGTGACAAGCACCACACCGTCGCGGTCGCACAAAAGCGGTATCCGCTCGCGCTCCCACACATCGACGCGATTCTCGTTAAAATATTTTTTGAGCGTCTTGCCCACCCCGTTCACAGGATGAAACGCGTCGCCCGCTTTGCGCTGCCGTATGAGGATATCGGAACATATCTTATCATAGTCCAGCGCAAATTTTAAGACATTTTTGTGAATTTTGCGTGTTTCTTCAAAATTCTCGCGCGATACGCAGGTCGCGCTGTAGGTCTCACCGGCAATCTCATAGGTGCTGCCTACACAAAGCGGCATTTCAAAATATGCCGTTTTTTGACAAGCGGAAAGCCTGTACACCCGCAGTGTCTCCCCGACAACGGCGACACGCACATCACCGGGCAGATCAACGCTGCCGCCATCCTTCAGCGCCGCTTCCAAAAGAGCAATGTGGCACGCTTCGGCGTCCGCCCCGCAATCCCGCAAAATGCGGCAAAGCGCACGGCGCTGCAAAACGGGCGGTGCATCGCGAAGCACGGACACGGCAAAGCGGTCAGTCGCCAGTCGCGCCCGTTTTTGCCACTCTGCCGCGAGATCATCCAAAAAGGCATCCTCTTCCCGCAGCCCGACAGTCAGTCGGTCACAGGCAGCAGCCACCTGCGGATTGATCGCGCGCAGCTGCGGCACGACCAACGCGCGCACGCGGTTGCGGCTGTATGTAATGTCGGCATTGGTAGCGTCCGTCACATAGGGAATATGCTTTTCGGCACAATATGCCTCGATCTGCGCCCGCGTGCAGGAAAGCAGCGGACGGATGTGCATGCCGTCGATCGGCGGAATGCCGCACAGACCGTGTAAAGAGCTTCCCCTTGTCAGATGCAGCAACACCGTTTCCAAATTGTCGTCCGCCGTGTGTGCGGTAGCAATGAACGGATAGGCATATTCCTGCGCCAAACGGTGGAAATAGTCATAGCGAATGCGGCGTCCCGCCGCTTCGATCCCCTCGCCGCGCCGTGCCTCCTTGGCAACGTCAGCGTGCAGCACCGCAAGCGGCACACAAAGCGTCTCACACTGACCGCGCACAAACGCCTCGTCCGTGTCCGCCTGCTTGCCGCGCAGACCATGGTGCACATGTGCGGCAACAAGCGACAGGCGCATTTCCTCACGCAGGGCGACAAGTGCGTGCAGCAGCGTCATGGAGTCCGCGCCGCCGGACACGGCGACCACAATGCCGCGGTCTGCCCCGTCGGACAAAAAGCGTTCCAGCCACTGTCGCAGCGTTTCTTCCACGCACGGTTTTTCCATAGGTTTTCTCCCGCCTTATCCGATCTCGGAACGGTTGTCCACCGCCAAGAACTGCGTGAACTCGCCCTGCCAGGCAAGCGGCACATTGCCGAGCTCGCCGTGGCGGTTTTTCGCCACGATGATCTCCGACGAATTCTGCGAAACCGCAGTCGGATCCTGCTGCTCATTGCTGTAGTAGGCATCACGGTAGATAAACAGCACCTGATCCGCGTCCTGTTCGATAGAGCCGGATTCACGCAGATCGGAAAGTCCCGGCTTGCGGCTGCCGCCGCTCTGCTTTTCGGGGCTTCTCGAAAGCTGCGCCGCCACCATGACCGGCACGTCCAGCTCTTTCGCCATGATCTTTAAGCTGCGGGTGATCTCACTGACCTCCTGCACACGGTTATCGGTCTTTTTCGCACCGTGCATCAGCTGGAGATAGTCCACCACCACGAAGCTGAGATTTTTGAGACGGCGCAGCCGTGCTTTCATTTCGGGCACGGTGATGGTCGCCGTTTCGTCCAGATAGATCGGCGCTTTGCAAAGAATGCTTGACGCCGTTCCCAGCCGCTGCCACTCGTCGGGCGACAGCATGCCGGTGCGCAGATTTTTGCTCGGCACGCGTGCCTCACCGGAAAGCAGACGGTTGACCATCTGTTCCCTGGACATTTCGAGATTGAAGATCGCCACCGTGCGGTTCTGCTGCACGGCAACATTGCGGGCAATGTTCAGAATGAAGCTGGTCTTGCCCATGCCGGGACGTGCGCCGACGATGATCAGGTCGGAGCGGTTGAGTCCCGTCGTCACGGCATCCAGCGTCGAAATGCCGCTGGGGATGCCCACATATTTGTCACGTTCGCTCGAATTGAGCTTCGTGTACATTTCATAGTTGCTGGCGATGACATCGCTGATGTGCACCAACCCGCCGAGCTGTTTTCCCTGCCGTATGGCATAGATCTTCTGTTCCGCCGACTCCAGCAGCTCCTCGGCGTTTGCCGTGGGATCCATGGCGTCATTGATAATGGTGCGGGATGCGACGATCAGCTGGCGCGCATCGTATTTTTCCCGCACGATCTTGATATAGTTCGGCAGGTTCGGTATGAACGGAACAGTCTGCGCCAGCTTCAGAAGATACGCTTTGCCCTCTTCACCGGCAAAAAAGCCCTCGGATTTGAGCGACTCCAAAACCGTGACAAAGTCAATGGTGCGGTTTTCGTTCATCTTGTCGCTCATCACGCGAAAGATCGCCTGATGCTCGGGCAAATAAAAATGCTCCGTGCGCAGCGCGTCCGCCACATCGTTCATGCACTGCGGTTCGACCAAGACCGCGCCAAGCACCGCCTGTTCCGCCTCAAGACTGTAGGGCAGTCCCAGACCGTCCCCGGTGAACGCCTGATTGTCAGCCATTCCGACACCCCCTTTTCAAAAATGTATGTACCGCTTATTCGGTCACCGTCACCGTGATCTTGGCGACAACGCCGGGGTGCAGCTTGATTTCCACGGGATAGGCACCGAACGCCTTGATGTCATCCATCACGATCTTGCGCTTGTCGAGCTGCAGCGAAAAACGGCGGTTGAGCTCCTCGGCGACTTCCTTGCTCGTGACCGAGCCGAACAGCTTGCCGCTCTGCCCCGCTTTCGCGTGCAGCGTCAGCCCCTGTCCCTTCAGCAGTGCGGCGGCGTCCTCCGCCTTTTGCTTTTCGACCGCCGCGTGATATTTTACCGACTCCTCTTTGTTGCGAAACTCATTCATCGCCTGCGCATCCGCGACAATGGCGAGATTGCGCGGGAACAGGAAGTTTCGTGCATACCCGTCGGAGACGGAAACAAGGTCACCCGCTTTGCCGTGACCCTTGACGTCCTGCTTCAAAATAACTTTCATATATATTCATCCTTTCCGGTAGAATTACCGCTCCCGCAGATAGGCGTCGATCGCGTCTTTCAGCGTCTGCACCGCTGCGTCCATATCCGTATTTTTGAGCAATGCGCCCGCCATCGTCAAATGACCGCCGCCGCCCAGCTTTTCCGTGATGAGCTGCACGTTGACCTCGCCCATCGAGCGCGCGGAGATGTTGACATCCCTGTCCATAGCAATGAGGGTGAAGGACGCTTTGACGCCGCGGATGGTCAAAAGCTCGTTTGCCGCCTGCGATGCGGCGATGCGGATGTCCGCACCGCTGCCGCTGCCGACAGCAATCGCCATTTCTTTATAGATCGTCGCCTCGGAAACAAGTGCCGACTTCTTGCGATACAGCTCAATGTCATTGGAAAACAGACTTTGCACCAGCACGGTGTCCGCGCCGAGCCGCCGCAGATATGCCGCCGCCTCAAAGGTGCGCGCCCCTGCTTTCAGAACAAAGTTGCGAGTGTCGAGAATGATGCCGCAAAGCAGCGCTTCCGCCTCGACTTTGCCCGGTCCCGGCTCTCCCATATATTGCAGCAGTTCCGCGACCATCTCCGATGCCGAGGACGCAGACGGTTCATGATAAAACAGCACCGCGTTTTCAATGGCATCTACCATGCGGCGGTGATGGTCAATGACCGCCACCATCTTGGCGCGGCGATACAGCTTCTCCGATTCCAGCCGCTGCGGATGATGCGTGTCGGTGATGATGAGCAGTGTGTTGTCGTCCACCATCAGTTCTGCGTCCGACGGCTCCAAAAACAGCGTCTCGTCCTTTTGCCGCAGATAATCAATGAGTTCGCGTGCCAGTGTCTTTTCGCGCTCCACCACCACATAGGCGGATTTGCCGCGCTTTTTGGCGACCATCGCCAGTGCCGCGGCAGAACCGATGCTGTCCATGTCCGAAAAGGCATGTCCCATGATGAGCACACGGTTGCTGTTTTGCATCAGCTCGGACAGCGCGGACGCCACCATGCGGGTGCGCACCTTCGTGCGGCGTTCCACGCCCTTGGAGACGCCGCCGTAGAAATCAAAACCGTTTTTGGTCTTCACAGCCGCCTGGTCGCCGCCGCGCCCCAGCGCCATTTCCAGCGCCTGCGCCGCCATGTTGCCCGACTCAGCGACCGTTTTGCCCTGTCCGACACCGATGGAAAGCGTGATCCGTTTATGTACGCCGTCGGACATATTGCGTACCCGATCCAGAATTTCAAAGCGGTTGCGGATCATGGCATCGAGATGCCGCTTTTCCGTGATGATGAGGAAACGGTCGCTGTCATACTTTTGCAGAATGCCGGTGTCCTTGCCGATCCAATCCTCCAAAAGCGTTTCCACAGCCCCAGCCAACTGCGCCCGTTCGCTGTCCCGCACCTCGGAGGAAAGCTCCTCGAGGTTGTCGATGAAAACAGACAGCACGACAGGACGGCTGGCAGTGTATTCCTCCGCGATCTCCTTGAGACGCGTGTTGTCCACATAGTACAGAAGAACAAAATCCGTGTCCTCTTCCTGCAGTGTGCTTGTGTAGACGTTATACCGCTTTTTGCCGTAGGTGACATCCAGCAGCGACTTGCGGCGGATGTCCTGCAAGGTATAGCCGCCGGTGATATCGGATAGCGTGCTGCCGTAGGCCTCGACGCCGTTTAGAATATGATTGCGGAAGTCGTCGTTATACCACAAAAGCACGCCGTCCGCGGAACCGACCGCGACGGGCAGCGGAAAATGCGAAAGGGACATGCGGTTTTCACGGCTCAGCTGCTCCGCAATGTGCGAAAGATAGCGCCGAAAAGCCCGTTGCGAACGCAAATGGAACAGCACGACCGTGATGATGGCAACAACCGTCAGCAGTGCACTGACGCAGAAAAACCGAAAGCTGAAAAAATATGCCGCGACGGTCTGTGCCGTCATGAGCACCAGCACTGCCAGTGACAGCGGCGTATTCGGATATGCCTGTTTGCGTTTCATGCCGTTCCCTCCTTTTTCACATACCGCACAGAAAGTTATATGTCGGTGCCGATCTCAACACACACGGGATAATGATCCGACAAATAGATGCCCTCGTCGCAATCATCCCATGTGCGCACGGACTGAACATGGGCTTTTATAGATTCCGTCACGAAGATATAATCGATCTTTATGGCTGTTTGTCCCCAGCCGTGGAAGGTGACATCAATCGTATCGGTGATGTCATAAACCTTGAACACATCGTTATTTTTGCAATACTTTATGGTATCGGATGTCGGCTGCGCATTGAAGTCGCCCGCAATGAGCGTCGGCATAGCGTCCACCCGATCACGCTCACTCGTGGTCTGCAGCACCTGGTGGATGCCCTCCACGCGCGCCTCATCCGACACATGATCGAGATGAACATTCACCGCGCGGAACACCAGACCTGTGAGCACATCACGGAGCTTCAGCGTGAGGCACATGCGCGGGCAATCACTCTGATTGGCATATCTCGATCCGACAACATACGGCGTCGGACTGAGCCAATAGCTTTCAAATCCGAGAACCTGCACACGCTCGTTCAGAACCGCCGTGTACAGTCCCTCACCGACATAGCCGACCTCGCGGAAATGCCCGATGAACGTATACTCCGGCAGCATCCTTTTCAGCAATTCCAGATGTGCACCCTGCACTTCTTGAAACAGGATCACATCCGGCTTTTCCTGCAGGATCTTCTCATAAACCATTCCTGCACGGTGCACAAAACCGTTTATGCCGTCCCCGCACCCTTTCCACACGCAGCGGATATTGAAGGTCACCACTTTCAAATTTGCGCTCATAGGCTACTCCTTTTTTTGCCGTTTAGACATCGAGAATGATCGGCAGGATCATCGGGCTGCGCTTGGTCTTCTGGAAGATCATGTGCGACAATTCGTCCCGCACGCGGGATTTCATGGTCGTCCAATCCAGTGTCCGCTTGCTGCAGCACTCCTCCAGCACCTTTTTGGCAACGTCGCGCGCTTTATCGAGCAGTTCCTCCGACTCGCGCACATACACAAATCCGCGCGAAACCACATCGGGGCCGGAAATGAGCATGCCGTTGTGCGCGCTGACGGCGGCGACAACGATGATAAGACCGTCCTCTGCCAAATGCCGGCGGTCGCGCAAAACAATGCTGCCGACATCACCGACGCCGAGACCGTCCACCAGCACCTGTCCCGCAGGAACGGTGGCAGTGACCTGCATCTTATCCGGAGTCAGCTCGATCACCTTGCCGATCTCGGTGATCAGCACATTCTGCGGCGCCATACCCATATCGCGTGCAAGGCGCGCATGCTTCTGCAAATGCTTTTGCTCACCGTGAACGGGAATGAAATACTGCGGCTTTGTCAGCCCCTGGATGATCTTCAATTCCTCCTGGCAGGCGTGACCGGACACATGCACGTCATACATGCGCTCATACACCACGTCACAGCCGCGCTTCATCAGCTCGTCGATGACCTTGCCCACCATTTTCTCGTTGCCGGGGATCGGCGTTGCGGAAATGATGATATAATCCTCCGGTCCCACCTCCACGCGGCGGTGATCGGAAAATGCCATACGGCTGAGCGCCGACATCGGCTCGCCCTGACTGCCGGTGGTGATCAGCGTCATCTGCTCCTTCGGATAGCGGTCAATGACCTCGATATCCACCAAAATGCCCGCGGGCACGTGCAGATAGCCCAGTTCGTTGGCGATATTCACAAAGTTGATCATGCTGCGTCCCGACACCGCCACTTTTCTGCCGTCGGCATAGGATGCGTCGATGATCTGCTGGATACGGTTGAGATTTGACGAAAACGTTGCCACGATGATGCGCTTATGCTGTGCCTTTTGGAACAGCTTGGCAAAGCTCTCCCCGACGACGCGTTCGCTCGGCGTATAGCCGGGGCGCTCTGCGTTGGTGGAGTCGGCAAGCAGCGCCAAAACGCCCTTTTTGCCGATCTCGCCGAAGCGCGCAAGGTCGATCATGTCGCCGCTTGCGGGGGTGCAGTCGATCTTGAAGTCGCCCGTGTGCACCACATAGCCGAGCGGGGTCTTGATCGCCAGCGCCACCGCATCGGGAATGGAGTGGTTGACGTGGATCATTTCCACCGTCACATCGCCGAAATTCAAAACCGAACCGGCGTTCACCACGCGGATGTCCGCATGGATGTTCTTTTCCTTGAGTTTAGACTCAATGAGTGCCGCCGTCAGGCGGGTAGCATACACCGGCAGCTTTATCCGGGACAAAAGATACGGCAATCCGCCGATGTGATCCTCGTGACCGTGCGTGATGATGATGCCCTGAATACGGTCACGGTTTTTCTCCACATAGGTGAAATCGGGCAGAACGATGTCCACACCCAGCATATCCTCGTCCGGGAACGACATGCCGCAGTCGATGAGAAACGCGGTGTTGCCGTATTCAAAAAGCGTGATATTCTTGCCGATCTCGTTAAGACCGCCGAGCGGCGTGATCTTCACCGGCGTCACGTTTTTCTGACGGCGCGGGCGGCCGGGTCCCCTCTTTTGCTGCGGCGCATTGGCGGGAGCGTCGGTCTTTTTTTGCGTCTGTTTTTGCGTTTGCCGACGGTTCTGCTGCGGCGCGGCAGCATCGCGGCGCGTCTGCCGACCGGCAGACGCCTTTTGCGCAGGCTTTTGCTCCGCTTTTCCGGCGGCGGCGTTCTGCCGCGGCGCACGACGCTTCTTCGTCTCCTGCGTTTCCTTTGCCGGAGCATTTCCGGCGGGTTTCTTTTCAGTTTTTGTCACAATGATCCTCCGTTTCAAATATAAAAAAGGGTATGTACAAACGGAAAAGGGCGGTTCCCGTTTGCAATATAAAAAGCGACAAGCGCTTTATGTCCGAAGATAATAACACTCTTTATCATACTGTAATTTACGCCGAAAGTCAAGCCATACCTTCAGTATTGACAAAAAAGCAAAATTCACACTTGTAAGTTGTAAAAAATCTGCTACAATACTACATAGCATATGAAAAGGCAGGCAAAACGATGAAACAAGTGGAACTGTTTACAGACGGCGCGTGCTCCGGCAACCCCGGTCCGGGAGGGTGGGGCGCCATTTTGCGCTTTCACGGCAAGGAAAAAGAGCTTTCCGGCGGCGATCCCCAAACGACCAACAACCGCATGGAGCTGACCGCCGTGATCGAGGGGCTGGCGGCACTCAAAGAGCCTTGCGCCGTCACGCTCACGAGCGACTCCAAATATGTGCTGGATGCACTGATGAAGGGCTGGGTCTACAGCTGGAAAAAGAACGGCTGGAAAAAGGCAGACAAAAAGCCCGCCCTGAATGTCGACCTGTGGGAGCGTTTGTTGGCGCTGTTGGAGATACACAAGGTCGACTTCCACTGGGTGCACGGGCATCAGGGACATCCCGAAAACGAACGCTGCGATGCACTTGCCGTCGCCGCCTATCAGCCCTATCTCACAAAAAACGGTTGACAACCGAAAAAAGTGTGCTATACTGAAAGTGATCTTCGGGGCGGGGTGCAATTCCCCACCGGCGGTGACAGTCCGCGAACACCCAAAC
>URNF01000072.1 GCA_900549155.1 uncultured Oscillospiraceae bacterium
CCGTCGAACTCCGGTCCGTCCACACAGGCAAACTTCGTCTCGCCGCCGACCGTGAGACGGCAGCCGCCGCACATACCCGTTCCGTCGATCATGATGGGGTTCATGCTGGCGACGGTTTTGATGCCATAGGTCTTGGTCAGAGCGCAGACAAATTTCATCATGATGAGCGGCCCGATGGTGATGACCTCGTCATACTGCTCGCCGCTTTCAATGAGCTGCCGCAGCGCATCGGTCACCAGTCCCTTTTCGCCGCAGGAACCGTCGTCGCTCATGAGAAACAGGCGGTCGCTGGCAGCACGGAATTCTTCCTCCAGGATTACAAGATCCTTGTTGCGGAAACCGACGATTGCATGCACCTCAGTTCCCTGCTCATGAAACTTTTTCGCAACGGGCAGCGCGATCGCGCATCCGACACCGCCGCCGACAACGGCGACCTTTTTCTTGCCTGCCGTCTCGGTGGCCCTGCCGAGCGGACCGACAAAGTCATGAAGACAGTCACCCTCATTCAGGTGATTGAGCTTTTCCGTGGTTGCACCCACGATCTGAAAAATGATGGTGACGGTGCCGGCATGGACATCATAGTCCGCGATCGTCAGCGGGATGCGTTCGCCTGCGTCGTCCACGCGCAAAATGATGAACTGCCCGGGCTGCGCCTTTCTCGCCACCAGCGGCGCTTCAATTTCCATCAGCGTGACGGTTGGGTTCAGTGCACGCTTTTTCAAAATGGTATACATGTCCTCTCTCCTTTTTATCCTTTCTGCGCTTTGATGACCTTGAGACGGGCGAAATCCTCCCGTTCCTTTTCATCCAATGCATCAGTGATATACTTAACGGTGCCCGTCAGACGCGGAATGACAATGTTTTTCAATGCGTTGGCGCGCTTCTGTGTCTTGCCGACAGCGATTGCCAGACGGTAGACGCTGTTTTCCACCTCGGCAAGCTCCGCAGTCAGATGCTTGACAAGGTCAAATTTCATATAGGCTTCATCCACCAGCGGTCCTGTCTCACAAAAGCCATAGTCAAGATCGAGCGGCCGGGCGTGCAGCGTCACGATGGGAATGTCCACGCCCATCACGCTGCGACTGCGAATGGACAAGCCGTCCTCAAGCGGCACGGAATGGGCGATCTCCTCGCACACGCCGTATTTCACATTGGCGCGCTGCAAAGCGTCATATGCCTCGGCATAAGCGACGTCGATGGACGACTGGATAGCGGCGGCGCGGTCGATGAGCTGCATCATTTCCCGGGTGATGATATTGCGTTTGCGATCCAACAGTTCGAAGCCGACCTTGGCAAGATCCAGCGATTTTTTGGTGCTGATCAAATTGCCCTTGGTCGGGAAAACCTGATTTGCCAAGTCCGTCCCCCCTTATCTTATTCCGGCTCTACAAGCTCCGTCGCCAGCGAATTGGCTTCGGCGAGCGGCTTTTCCGGGCAGTAATGCTTTTCGAGCATCGCATCGTCGATGCGGTCAAGCTCGCTCTTCGGCAGCGTGGACAACAGCTGCCAGCCAAGCTCCAGCGTCTGCTCCAAAGAGCGGTTTTCAAACTGACCCTGGTTGACAAACCGTGTATCAAACAGGTGTCCGAATTGCAGCAGCTTTTTGTCGTTCTCGGACAATTCCTCCTCGCCGATAACAGATGCCAGCGAGCGCGCCTCCTGCACCTTTGCATAGGAAGCAAACAGCTGGTTGGCAACGGCGGCGTGATCGTCTCTTGTGAAGCCCTCACCGATGCCGTCCTTCATCAGACGGGAAAGCGACGGCAACACCGACACGGGCGGATAAACGCCGCTGTTATCCAGTGCGCGATCCAAAACGATCTGCCCCTCGGTGATATACCCCGTAAGATCCGGCACGGGATGGGTAATGTCGTCGTTGGGCATGGTCAGGATCGGGATCTGTGTGACCGAACCGCTGCTGCCCTTGATCATGCCGGCGCGTTCATACAGCGATGCCAGGTCGGAATACAGATAGCCGGGATAGCCCTTTCTGCCGGGAATTTCCCCCTTTGAGGAAGAAAACTCGCGGCACGCTTCGGCATAGGATGTCATGTCCGTCATGATCACCAAAATGTGCATGCCGAGATCAAACGCCAAATATTCTGCGGCAGTCAGCGCGCAGCGCGGCGTCAGAATACGTTCAATGATGGGGTCGTTGGACAAATTGAGGAACATGGCAACGCGCCCCAAAACGCCGCTTTCCTCAAAGCTGCGGCGAAAGTATTCCGCCACATCGTTCTTGACACCCATTGCAGCAAAAACGACGGCGAAATTGTCGCCTTTCCCGTCCGCGATCTTTGCCTGGCGGACGATCTGCGCCGCCAATTCGTTGTGGCGCATACCCGAGCCGGAGAAGATGGGCAGCTTTTGTCCGCGGATGAGCGTCGCCATGCAGTCGATGGACGAAATACCGGTTTCGATATAGTTGCGGGGATAAACACGGGACACGGGATTGATAGCGCTGCCGTTGATGTCCCGCTGCTTCACGGGAAATACGGGACCCAGTCCGTCGATCGGTCTGCCCGCGCCGTCAAAAATGCGTCCCAAAAGTTCGGGAGAAAGCGGCATCTCGACGGGCTTTCCCTCAAGATACACACGGGTGTTATCAAGCGACACGCCCGTTGTTCCCTCAAACACCTGAATGACGGCGCGCTCGCCGTCAAGCTGCACAACACGACCTGTGCGGCAGGTGCCGTCATCCAAAAGGATGCGCACCGTCTCCTCGAAGCCGGCGTTTTTGATGCCGTCAACGGCAATGAGCGAGCCATTTATCTCCTTTACACCGCGATATGCAATCGTCATGCCGTTTCACCTCCGATCGACCGCAGCGCCGTGTCGATGTCCGTAAGGTAGGTATCGAGCAGAGCGATGTTGTCGTTGGGTACATCATACTTCATTTTCACAACGCGGTCGAAAAGTCCCGTTTCCAAAACGGCGGAAAGCGGAACGGATGCCGCGACCAGCTTTTTGGATGCATCGTACAAATGCAGGATCACCTGCATCATTTTCATCTGTTTTGCCAGCGGCACATAGGTGTCGTCCTTATGATAGGCGTTCTGCTGCAAAAAGCCGACGCGGATAACGCGGGCGATCTCGATCACCAGCTTTTGGTCGTCGGGCAAAACGTCCGCACCGATCAGCTTGACGATCTCCATCAGTTCGCTTTCCTCTTGCAGCAGCTTTGTGATCCGCGCACGGCTCGCCACAAAGGCAGGGTCGACATTTTCGGTATACCACGCAGAGAGGTCGCCGATATATTCACTGTAGCTGGTCGTCCAGTTGATGGCGGGATAGTGTCTGGCATAGGCAAGTGCCTTGTCCAGCGCCCAAAAGCAGCGTGTAAAGCGTTTGGTATTCTGTGTCACCGGTTCGGAAAAATCGCTGCCCTGCGGCGAAACGGCGCCGATGATGGTGACACTGCCTTCGTCGCCGCCGAGCGTCGAAACCAGTCCCGCCCGTTCATAGAATTCCGAAAGGCGCGACGGCAGATAGGCGGGAAAACCCTCTTCTGCCGGCATTTCCTCAAGACGTCCCGAAATTTCCCGCAGCGCTTCCGCCCAGCGAGAGGTGGAGTCCGCCATGATGGCGACGTGATAGCCCATGTCGCGATAGTATTCCGCAAGCGTGATGCCGGTATAGATCGACGCCTCACGCGCCGCCACAGGCATATTGGATGTGTTGGCGATCAGCGTGGTGCGATCGGTCATCGGTCTGCCGGATTTCGGGTCAACAAGGCTTGAAAACTCTTCCAGAACCTGCGACATTTCGTTGCCGCGTTCGCCGCAGCCGACATAGATGATGATGTCAGCATCGCACCATTTGGCAAGCTGATGCTGTGTCATGGTCTTGCCAGTGCCGAATCCGCCGGGAATGGCGGCGGCACCGCCCTTAGCGATCGGAAACAGCGTGTCGATCACGCGCTGCCCCGTGATGAGCGGAACGTTGGCATATTTTCTGTCGGCAACGGGACGCGGAACACGGATGGGCCACTTTTGGCTCAGGGTCAGCTTGTGCACCGTCCCGTCCTTTGCCGTGACCTCCAAAACGGTATCATTGAGGCGATATGCGCCGTCCTTTGCGGCTTTTGTCACCGTTCCCGCCACCGTCGGCGGCACCAAAAGACGGTGCTCGATCATCGGCGTTTCGGGGCAGGTCGCATAGATCGTGCCGCCGTGCACCTCGTCACCGACCTTGACCTTCACCGTCACCTGCCATGTTTTTTCTTCATCCAAAGCACTGACAGAAAGACCGCGATCAATGAAATCGCCGGAACGCTCCGCAATGACGCCGAGCGGGCGTTCGATGCCGTCAAAGATATTGTCGAGAATGCCCGGTCCGAGCGTGACGCAAAGCGGTCCGCCGGTCGCTGTGATCGGTTCGCCGACCTTCAGCCCCGTCGTGTTTTCATACACCTGTATGGTCGTCATGTCATCGGTCAGCCCGATGACTTCACCGACCAGGCGCTCGTTTCCCACCAGCACCATTTCCATCATGGAAAGTCCCGTGTGGCCGCAGACGGTAACGACCGGTCCGTTGATACCATGAATTGTGTTCATACATTCGCTCCCTTTTTGCGACTCATTCTATCGTCAGTCCCGAGGACGACGCAAACCACACCCGCTGCTCGTCGAGCCGCGTGTCCAGCGTATCATCCAAAAAGATGCCGTTTGCAGCATCATAGGCGCGCACACCGCCGATCGTGATGTCGGCTGTGAACTCTGCCGCCGTCCCTGCGGGCAGCAACGCCCGTATCTCCCCGGACCGCTTTTCGTCTCTGTCAGAGAAATAGTAGACGGCGTTTTCGGAAAGCTGTGAGGTCATCGCCGCCAAAGAGGCGCTAAGAAACGGAAAATAGTCGTCACTGTCTGTAAAGGCAATGAGCTTTTCACGCGCCTCACCGAACAGGGTTTCTGTCATTTGCTGCCGTTCCTCCAAAAGGTGACGGCGCGCGGAAAACTCCCGTCTGGACATCTCCAGCCGCACCTGCTTTTGCAGCGCCGCGTGCTCCTTGTCGATCAGCGCCGTGGAGTCGGCAAGCGCCTTTTTTTCCGCTTCGGAAAGGCGTTCACGCTTATAGGCGGTCACTTCCCTGTGCACCGCGCGGCTCTGCGCGGCGGCATGCTCGGTGATCGCCTGCATGAACTTTACGATTTTATCTTGATTTTCGGGCATGAAGCTCCACCTCGTTACTGATCTATACGAATGCCTATAGCGTCATGTACATAGCGGGCAATGGTATCCTTGATCCTGCCGTTTCCGTGCCGATCGGGGATTTCCACGATCAGCGGACGGCGGCGGTTCAGTTTCAGATCATCCACAAGCGCCGTGCACTGCTCCACCAGCTTTTCCGTCATCAGCACAATGCCGATGTCCTCGCGCTGTATGGCGGCAAGGAGCGCCGCTTCGGTCTCCTCGCGCTCGTGCACGACCACGCCGTCAATACCCGCCATGCGCATACCGACACAGGTATCCACATTATCACTAATCAGAAAGAATTGCATACTGCTGCCTCTTACAGGATCAGCATCATGATGGCGATGAGCAGTCCGTAGAGACCGAAGCCCTCGCCGAGTGCCACGAAGATGATGGATTTACCGAACGATTTGGGATCTTCGGCGGTCGCACCGATGGCAGCAGGTGCACCGGCGGCAACGGCGATACCGCCGCCGATGCCGGCAAGACCGACAGCCAGCGCAGCACCGATATATTTGAGACCTTCCGCAATGCCGCCCGTAGAATCGGTTACTGTTGCTTCCGTCGCGACCGTGGCGGTGGTGTCTTCAGCCACTGTATCATCGGCAGTGTCGGCAGTTGCCACAAACGGCATCGCACAGCAAACGGCGATGATCGCCAAGATCGAAAGGACATGTACACGCATCGCACGCTTGGGCGCCGCACCCTTTTTCACCATCACAAACGCCACGATTGCGGAAATGATCACCAGAGCGACCGGAAGAACAAAATACAATGCTTTCATTTTCATAACCCCCAATTTCATTTAAGACAGTTTGACCGGTTCAAAGGAGCGTCCCTCGCCGATATAATAGCGGCTGAACATCTCATAGAACTGCAAACGCATGACCTGAATGGCAACAAGCAGCGCTTCCATCACCATCACCAGCCCGTTGCCGAGGATGACCGTGACGGTATAGCCGAATGTGCCGAAAATGTTTGCCAGCGCAAAGACCGCCATCATCATGCCCGCATGCACCAGCACAAATGCGCCGACGCGCAGAAAGGACATGGTGTTGGAAAGATAGGACAGCATCGTTTCAAAAAGCTCAAAAAAGTTTTGCAGAATGAAATCGCCGATGCTCTCCGGCAGCCAGTCTTTTTTGCCGGAAACCAGTTTGCCGAGCGGCTCGCGCAGGAAGATCAGCAGCACAGGCAGCACGATCAGCAAAAGCACATACGGCAGCGTCATCAGACGGATCTTCAGCACCAGCTGACAGACAAGCCCCGCCACCAGCGATGTGTAGAAGACAAGTCCCGCGATGCCGCTTGCACCGAACAGACCGGTCTCAAAATCCCGCCGCCGCAGTGCGGACACGATGTTCAGCAGCATGGAAACGACGATGAGCACAAATCCGATGGCGACCGCCGTGACAATGATGCGTGTCGCCGTCGCCGATGCCATGACCTCGATCGGCTTTTCGTTCAAGCCGAACAGGGCTTTATACATGGGATCGAGCAGATGCTCAAAGCCGAACACCGAGCCATAGACAAGCCCGAAAACCGCGGAACTGATGCCGCAGGGAATGAGAATTCTGCCGATGTCCATTTTCTTGCATTTCCACATCAGCCAGCCGACAAGCGCCACCAAAAGCCCCTGCCCCACGTCGCCGAACATCACGCCGAACAGCAGTGTGTAGGTGATGGCGACAAAAGCGGTGGGATCGATCTCGTTATAGCACGGCAGTCCGTACATTCCGACCAAATATTCAAACGGGCGGAAAATGCGCGGATTTTTCAGCGCCACAGGCGGCGTGTGCCGCCCGTCCTCTTCGGCAGGCTTGAAAGTGACCGTGATGTCGGCAATATCCGCCATACGCTTTTTGAGCGTGTTTTCCTCGCTTGCCAGCACCCAGCCGTTGAGCGTGAACTTATCGGCATAGCGCGCAGCATAGCGGCGAATGTCAAAGCAGGCGGAGCACTGCTGCAGACAGGCACAGACGCTGCTGCACTCCGCGCTCTTTTCTTTCCAAAGCATCTGCAGCTGTGCCTGTGTGTCGGCACGTTCCTTTTGCAACGCTTCCGTTTTTGCGGTCATTTCCGCCAAAATTTCCTCCGGCGTTCCCTCAACATCCGGAATGTGCATCCTCTCAAAATACATGCTGGAGAAGATGCGGTCGACTTCCTCGGCAAAATCCACGGGGGCAAAATAGACGCCCCAATAATATGCCGTGTCACAGGCACCGGGGAAAAACAGCACATAAGGGTTATCGTCATAGGCGCCGAGCTTACGGTAGCTTTCAAGCGGCAGTCTGCCGAAACGCACCTTGATGGTCTTGCAGTGCAGCACGCTTTCAAAGTCAATGTTCAGTCCGCGCAGATGCTCAAACTGCTCGCGTTCCGCTTTCAGTGCCGCGATGCGGTCGTCGCAGGCGTTGCGCGCGGCAGTGATCTCATCGACCTCCGCGACAAACGTGTTGGCAAAGTCAATAGCTTCTCCGTCCGACAGCCTTGCCGCCTTTGCGTGAGCATCCGGCTTCAGCCCTGCGTTTTGCAGACAGCCGTGCAACGCGGACAGCGGCGCTGTGAACGGGTTTTCCTCGCGCACGACCGAAAAGGCAGAGGTGTCCGAATAATAGGACAGCGTGTCATCCGGCTGGAAAACGCCGCTTTCGCCGCAAGCACGCGTCACGGCGCCGAGCGCTTCCAGACTGCCGCTGATGTTCACCAGCTTCATTTTTGAAACAGCCACATCGGTCAGCCTCCTTTCTGTTCATACAGCACCAGATATTTCAGAATATCCGATGTGGGCAGGGCGTAGCGCACGCCCTCGATAATGTGAATGAGATTATGCAGCTCGATCTCCGCCAAAATGGCATATGCCATGCAGATCACTGCAGGCTCGGCGGAAAAATGGATGTCGTGCCGTGCCGCAAAATACGGGATGCGTTCTTCCAGCATGTCGATGCTTTTGCGCTCCTCTGTCGGCACCTGTCTGCCGAGACGGGTGGCATAAAAGACACTTGCGGCTTCTTCGGCGCTTCCCGCTTCAACCATGGCGTCCAGTTCCTTTTGCGTGAAATTGCCGCCGCTCGGGAGCAGGGCGTCGCGAATCTCCGCAGGCGATGATCCGAAAAATTCTTTCATGCGCCAAATGCGGCAGAAATTCTGCACATCCATGCGACTGCCGAGAAGTGCGGAAAGCTGTTTGCCCGCGGTCCCCGTTTCCTCATGCAAAAAGCGATCGGAGCTGCGCAGCAATGCGGTTTCCAGCGCGGTGACCGTGGGGAGCTTTGCGTCGTTTTCAAATTTTTCGAGTACAGCGGCATACGGTGTGTTCCGCAGCTCCTCCGCCAGCTCTTTCACGGTTTTGCAGGCGTTCATACGCACGGGATCCAATGAAGATCCCGCAGCCAGCGTCGCCGTGGATAAAAACCAGGTATTGTCGGGGTCGGCGGTCTTTGCCCGCAGCCAACGCAGGATCCAGTGCACCTCGATCTGCTGCTGGTGATACATGCCGACGACTGCGTCGATCTGCTTGTCATAGCCATACAGCTTTTTCAGATTTTCAGCGGTCTTCAGCCGCAGAAGCTGCTCAAGCGCACCGCGGTGGACGGTGTTTTCCTTGACATCCGTCAGCACGGTCTTATAGCTTGTCTGTGCTTTCAGATAGGACACGATCTCGCCGACGGAGCGACAGGTGCACAGCTCACCGTATTGCTTTTCGGTGAGCCGCTTGCCGTACAGGGCGCGTGCGCGTGCGGCAGCCGCATGACCTGCGGCAACTTTACGCGCCATGATCCTTCGCCTGCCTTTCCGGCGACGGCGTCGGACGCGTTGCGTTCTCGACGATCGTTGCAAGCCACGCATCGTGCTTTTCCGCATACCGCTCCTGCAGACGCCCGGATTGTTTGTCAAAGTATTTTTGCCGTCTTTTCCAACGCTGTTCAAACAGCGTGCGGTCGTTTTCGGCATCGATCTGAATACGCCGTCGCGCCTGATCGAGATAGTTTTCGCGGAGCTTCAGCACCTTTTCGGTGATCTGCCCCTCCGCTTCCAGCTTTTCCTGTTGCGCTTTATCCAGCACCTGCTGGGCGCGACGATCCACTTCAACGATACGTCGAATCATATCCTCCATGTCATCGTCACCTTTCGCTTGTCAGTTTTTGAGACTTTGCATCGGCGCGGGAATCCTGCCGCCGCGCGCAATGAACCGTGCCGGAGACACGGTGTTGATGGGCATGACCGGTCCGCTGCCGAGCAGTCCGCCGAAGGACAATTCGTCGCCGACCTTTTTGCCGATGGCGGGAATGACGCGCACCGCCGTCGTTTTGGAATTGACCATGCCGATTGCCGCTTCGTCCGCAATCAGCGCGGAGATCACCTCAGCGGGCGTGTCGCCCGGCAGGTTGATCATATCCAGTCCGACGGAGCACACCGCCGTCATGGCTTCCAGCTTTTCAAGGCGCAGGCAGCCGTTTCGCGCCGCCGCGATCATGCCGGCATCCTCTGTCACCGGAATGAACGCACCGGAAAGGCCGCCGACGTGCGAGGACGCCATGACACCGCCCTTTTTCACGGCATCGTTGAGCAGCGCCAGCGCCGCCGTCGTGCCGCAGGCACCGCAGCATTCCAGCCCCATTTCTTCCAATATATGTGCGACCGAGTCGCCGACAGCCGGTGTCGGTGCAAGAGAAAGATCCACAATGCCGAACGGCACGCCGAGACGGCGGGAAGCCTCTCTTGCGACCAGCTGCCCCATGCGGGTGATTTTGAAGGCGGTACGCTTGATGATGTCCGCAACGCCCGTCAGATCGCAATCCCCCGCCTTTTTCAGCGCAGCACGCACCACGCCCGGACCGGAAACACCGACGTTGATGACGCTGTCCGGTTCGCCGGGCCCGTGGAACGCGCCCGCCATGAACGGGTTATCTTCGGGTGCATTGCACAGCACGACCAGCTTTGCGGGACCGATGCAATCCCTGTCAGCAGTCCGTTCGGCGGCATCGCGGATGATCCTGCCCATCATACCGACGGCGTCCATGTTGATGCCTGCTTTTGTTGAACCAATGTTCACAGATGCGCAAATGTGCTCGGTTTCGGAAAGCGCTTCGGGAATGGCGGCAATCAGCTCACGGTCGCCCGCC
>URNF01000073.1 GCA_900549155.1 uncultured Oscillospiraceae bacterium
TTACAGTGTGTCAAAAAACTTGTTTTTTGACACACTGAGAAAAAGCACCGCCTGCGGCGGTGCTTTTTCTCATCGATGCTCATCGCGCTCCTGCAACGCAGCAAGCGCATGACGCAGCTTTTTCTGATCCTCCAAAATGAGATCCAATTTCTTGTGCACATCGTCAAGGATCAGCTCATTTTTCAGGTTAACCTTATAGTCGTTCTCCGCCCGTTCGCGATCCTTCGCTTCCTGTCGGTTCTGACTCATCATAATGAGCGGCGCCTGCACCGCCGCAATACAGGACAGCACCAAATTCAGCAAAATGAACGGATAGGCGTCAAAGGCTTTCGCAGCCAAAAGGATATTGACCGCCATCCAAATCACCATCACGGCGATAAAGCTGAAAATAAACGCCCAGCTGCCCGCGAACCGCGCCACCGCATCCGACGCGCGCTGACCGAAGGTCGTGTGCTCCTGACGGTCGGCGTTCTGCGTGACCTTGGTGGCGATCAGCTCGTGAATCAGCTCCTCATCCGTGAACTCTCTGTCGGCAGTGTGCAGCAATTCGCGGATAATACGCTGTCTTTCCGTTTCATTTTTCATGACATTCATCCTCTTTCGCGATAGGCAAGCCACTTGAGGTTGGTGTCCTGCTCCTTGAAATCCTTGCCCCTCATGTATGCCACAGCATCTTCCCAAGCGCTTGCCAATTTGTTGAAACGGTAGGCAAGACCGGCAACCGATGCGCCCGTCCTGTCGGTCACCGCCACCCGCAGACGGCAGGTGTCCGCAACAGCGATCGGCTCTGTATACACCGTCGCCGTCTCCGACGTCAGCGGATCGCTGCCGTCGAGCGTATAGCGGGCGCAAAGCGCATCCTCAGCCAGCGTCACCGCGACCGGCGCGCCGCAGATGCCGCCGTATTGCGACAGGCACACCTTCGAGATGCGGGCGGCATAGCCGCTGTTCGCGGCAAGCGCGACACGCAGCACATCGTTTGCCGTCACCGTCCGACGGCTGACGCCCTCATCGGTATACAGCTCCATGAGATACGTACCCTCACCCAAAAATTCCGAAAGAGCAATGTCCGCGGTTTCCTCGCGGTTGTGGTTGATGACACCGAGGAACCAGTTGCCGTCCTTTTCTCTCGCCATGGCGGCAAACACGCCGTATTCCGAGCAGGACAGCACCTTCGTGCGATCCCACACGGTGGGACACGCCTTGATGAATTCCACGGCGGGCGACTCCGTCAGTTCCGCAGGCGTCGCGTCAATGGCATTAAACGGCGCGTCCACAAACACCAGCTCCGCCCAGCCGTAGGCGTTCTGCACCTGCGGCGTGAAATCGGCGTGACCGGCAAGACCGCGCGTGAGATACTGGGTGGTGAACAGGTGCGTCTCGTTTTCCGCCTCGCGCGCCGACGCCATCTCGTGACCGAAGATGCCCTCATAGTTGAGCACATGCGGATAGGTGATGTTCAGTCCCGACGGCTTCATTGCGCCGTGGAAATTGACGATGAAATGATGCTTTTCTGCCGCCTTTGCCACCCATTCATACAGGTCAACGCCCGCTTCCACCTGATCCTCGGGCGGCATGAAGTCGATCTTCACACCCTTGATGCCGCGCTTTTCGATGTCGGTGAAAAATGTCTCGACCGCGGCATAGTCGGGGAAATAGCGGCGCACGCCGTCTTTCAGCTCTTCCGCCTTATGGCCGAGCGGGAAGCGCGCCTCGCTGGCGGTAAAGCCGTTCCAAACGACCTGCTTCACATCATACGGGCGCGTGTCGTCGCACAGCTGTCGCACCAGTCCGAACACCGTCGGTACGTCCTCCGCAAACAGCGACCATCTGCCGTCGAGAATGTTGTATTCAAAGCCCATTTTGATCGCGGCATCGCTGTAGGCATACATCGTGTCTATCTTGCCGGTAAAGCTGCCGTTGGAGCGCCAGGACCAGGCGCTTCTGCCCGGCTCGACCCAGGCATAGTCCCCCTCTGACGGCGGATTGACGCTGTAGAGGATCGGGTTGTTATACAGCGCGTCGAGACTGTCGGCGACGGACAGGATGCGATACGGCGTAACGACACAGTCGCCCGTCACATCGAAATCCACAAACTGCTTGCCCGACTGGAAGGTCGTGTTCAGCTCGAAAAGCCCGCGCCCCATCTGGCGCAGATTCACGCCGACGTAGTGCCTGACATTCCCCTCAAGGATCGCGCCGAAACGCTTTTTGCCGTCCTTTGCGGGGAACTCCACCGCCATCGGCGTGAGGATATACCGTTCGGCATCCGCCGCCCCGTCTCTGAGGCTGTGGAAAAGATCCTGCTTTTCGGTCGGCGCAAAAATGTCCTTCACGGGGAAACGGTCATATGCCGCCTCATAGCAAATGGCGGCATAGTGCGCAAACCGCTCATACCGCTGGCAGCCCCTGCCGCGGCAGCCGAAGGAAGCATAGGCAAAGCTGTCCTCAGGCACCTTGAAAGCGGTATATTCCGCATTGACGGTCTTGCCCGCCGCCGCATCATACACCATGCGGAAAGCAACACCCTCGTTATACACCCGCACCTCGAGCGCAAACGCGACGCCCGCCGCTTCCAAAGCGAAGCGCGCCGCAACAAAGGTCGTTTCCACCGTTTTCATCCTGCCGAACAGCGGCAGCGCCACCGCCCGCTTCTCGGTGGTGACCTCCCGCAGAGAAACGCCCTCATGATAATCGATGCTGCCGATGCGATGACCGAGCGGCGCCGTGTCATACAGCGCTTCGCCCTTGTAGGTAACGCAATAGGTCGGTTTCCCGCCGTCGCAGGAGAACGAAAATGCCACCTGCCCGTCGGGCGAAAACACCGTCTGTGTATTTTTTTCCATATATCTGCCTCCTTAAAAAGCCGTGCTTTGCCTGTATCATAGCAAAAGTGCGCAGGATTTTCAATAGACCGTCGAAAATATTTTCCGTATTTTCCCCGTCTTTCTTTCCTTGGCGGCGAAATTCGGAAATTTTCTCCGTTTTCATCAGGAAAACGAAAGCAACAAACGCTCTTGACAGAAAACCGCCGTTTCTGTTACACTGAAAGTGTGAATAAAAAGGACGTGTGTGGGAGGGATTTTTCATGAAAAAACTTGCAGTGCTCCTGCTGACCGTGCTGACGGCAGCACTTTCCCTGTGCGGCTGCGGCAGCCGCACAGACGCCCCCGACACGGCGACCACCACAAGAAGTGTTCCCACTTTTGCATATGTGAGAGCGGATTTTCAGAACATCATGGGCTATGACGGCTATTGGGAAGAAGAATTGTATAATTCCCAGCATCACACCCGCAGATATTATGCCGAAGAAAGCGGAAAGGTTTTTCCGATCGCCGTCAGCTGGTATTGGAAATTTGATCCGTCGGAAAAGGTCGAGGACTATGTGCTGGACATCGACGGCGACGGCGTCACCGAGCTTGTCTGCAACACCCTTACCGGCGCCGACATTCACGCAGAGGTCTATATCTTCCGCCGCACGGCAAACGGCGTCGAATGCGGGCGGATCGACCGCGAAAAAGCGAACATCCCCGACTTTGACGATTGGGGTGCCAACGCTTCCGTTTCCTGCTATGACGCACAGACAGGACAATTTCTCCTCTCCTATGATGTCAAAGACAGCAAGGAGGACAAAGAGATCGCCGTTTCGCTTGACGCCTTCGCTTTTACCCCGCTTGAAGATCTCTCCATTCTTTGAAACAACCCGCCTGCAACAGTCAGCCGCTGCAGGCGGGTTTTGACATGACGAAATCCCCCGCACACAACCGTGTGCGGGGAATGCTTTCACTGCGCCGTCACCGTGACGGTCTCGCCCCTTTTGAGGAAAAAGCAGTTGTCCGACAACCGCTTTCCCGTGTCCAGCATCACATACGGAATGCTCACCGCTCCCGTCACCGCATAGCCGTCGGCTGTCTTTTTCAGTTCAAAACGCCTGTCGGTGTCCCACGGGACTTTTTTATAGGTGTTGGGGAAATACACCGATCGGTCGTCGCCCCTGTCGCCGTGTATGTCGCACAGCAGCACGCTTGCGGGCGCATTGATGTCGGGAACGGCATCCCGTCTGACCTCGACCGCCTTGGTGCTCCCCACGGGATACACACCGTCAAATTCCGCCACCGTGCGTTCCTCTCCGGTCAGCACGTCATAGCGATACACCCGTCCCCGCACCGCCGCGTCGTCTGCACCGTTCACGCAGACATGCAGGCGCACACAGCCGTCCTCCTCGCAAAAAGAGGTGATGACGGGCTTTGCACATCGCTTGAACACATAAAAGGCGGGCTTCGGATCGCCGTAATAGTCGATGATCGACCAGCTCACCGAGGTAGGCCAGCAATCGTTGAACATCCAATAGAGGATCCCCGCGGAGAACCACTGGCTGCGACGATACAGTTCAAAGGAAATGCGCAGCCATTCGCACTGGAGAAGCTGCAGCTTATACAGCCGATCCGCCCCGTCCCGAAATGCGCCGAAAAACCGCTCTGCCATCAGACAGGCATAGGTGAAGATGGTTTTTTCAAGGCAGGGATTGTTCTGACAGTGGTATTCGGCGGCGGCAAGCTCCTCGCCGAAGATGTCGTCCCGCGTCAAAAATTTTTTAAGCGACGAAGCAAACGGCATCCCGAAAGAAGGCTGCTCCGCCATAAACCGCGAAAGATACCGCTGCAATTCCCGATGATAGTCCCCCGCCCGCTCCCCGGTCGCAAAATCAAAGAAAGCGCCGAGATAGGCGGTGTTGTGCGTCGTGCCGCAGGCAGCGGACTGAAACGGAACGCCGCCGTAGGGGCTGGAGAGCAAAAAGGTCCGTCGGGGATCCAGCCGCTCCAGAACGGGCGCGATCGCCTGCGTTGCGGCGATCTTCCCCGTGTATGTCTTTTTGTTGAAATATCCCTGTGTGGCGTTTTCGTTGTCGCCCGTCCACCACACAAGGCAGGGATGGTTGCGCAGCCGCAGCGCAGCCGCTTTTGCTTCCTTTTGCAGCTTTTCGCGAAAATCCGCATCCTCCTCCGGATAGCTGCCGCACGCCATGAGGAAATCCTGCGTCACCAAAATGCCCAGTCGGTCGCATTCCTCAAAAAAGGCGTCGCGCGGGAACTCTCCGCCGCCCCACACCCGCAGCATCGTGCAGCCGCATTCGGCGGCGCTGCGCACCAAACGGCGGATGCGCTCGTCGCTCTCCTCCGACGGGAAAGGATCGCAGGGCACCCAGTTTCCGCCCTGACAGAAGACCCGCACCCCGTTCACCAAGACCCAAAAGCCGGACGTGACCGCATTGCGGTCGTTTTGCTGCAAATGGGGCGCCGTTTGCAGCTTTTCGGCAGTGCGCCGATAGGCTGTGCCGCTTTCGTCCCGCAGCTCCAGAATGTCCACCGTGCGGATGCCGAACGGCGTGACGGTCTCCTGTCCGCCCGCCGTGACGGTCAGCCGATAAAGCTTCTGCTCGCCGTATCCCGCGGGATACCACAAACGGGGATCGCGTATGTCCGCCGTCATGGTGACGCGTTCCTCAAACAGCGCACGCGTTTCTTCAAACACCGCACGCCCGTCGGGGTCGGTGACGGTGAAGGTCGCAAAGCCCTCATCCGTCAGGTTTTGAAATGTCGCAGAAAGCCCGATGCAGGCGGCATACGGCGTGACGGATTTTGTGTATACATAGACCGTGTCAAGACTGTCCGGTCGGACGCTTTGCAGCGTGATCCCGCCACAGATGCCCATGGTCACAAAGCGGGCGACCCAGTCCCAGCCATAGGTACACTGGATCCGCCGCGTATACAGCCGCTCCCCCGTGAACGCGGCATAGCGGGCGGGCTTTCCCGCCACCTCTCTGACAGGCGAGCGAAAGCGCACCTCAAGGCGGTTTTCGCCGACGCGCAGCGCATGCTCCGCCGGAAATTCATGCGGAATGAACATGTCGTCCGCCTCGCCGAGCTTCACGCCGTTGAGGTACACCGTGCAATAGCAATCCAGCCCCTCAAAGCGCAAAAATGCGCCCGTCTCCACGGCATCCACCGTGAAATCGCCCGTGTAGGTGACGTCGCAGTCCTCGATCCAGCGCACGCTTTCGGCATTGTCGCGATAGAAATAGTCGCCGATCACACCCGCACGCTTCAAATCGGTGTGCACGCACCCCGGCACGGTCGCCGGCACCGTCAGCGGCTTTTCTCCCTCGCGGTATACGGTGCATGTCCAGTTTCCCTCAATGCGCATGCGTCTTATCCCCTTTTCTTTGATGATACAAGTATAGCACAGACACATTTCCGAAAACAAGCAACGGACATGTGCATTTCCGTCAAAAATCAACGCAAAAGCCGTCCCGCTGTCCGCTGTCTTATGCTATAGTGGAAAAAGCAAAACACCACATCACACAGGTGGGATCTTTCATGAAAAAACTTTCGGCACTCATTCTGACCGTGCTGGTGCTGGCGGCGGCACTGTGCGGTTGCGGCGGCAGCTCCGACGCACCCGACACGACCGGCACCACGCCCGCTCCCGCGGCGGACAAAACCGACGGCAAAGCCGCCGTCGACACCGCGACAACGTTAAAGGACGGCAGCCCCGCGCTGCTGTTTGAGGATGTCCAGCCCGCCGACGACTACGGCACCAAAATGAGCTGCCCTGTCTATGGCTACAGCTTCAGCCACGACGGCGTGCCGTTCATCGTCGCTTATATCGTCGTGAACGAGTCGGCTGCCGACAGCGCCAAGCGCACCGAAATGAAAGGCTATGTGGACGATATGATCAACACCGTCCACACCGCGCAATAAGCATAGCTCCAACCAAAAATTGCCACAGCGAAGAAAACTTCGCTGCGGCAATTTTTGTATACTTTCATCCTTTAACCTCCACCGTCCTGCCGCCGAGGTCCGCGCGGATGCGGTGGGAAATGGAGATCACGGTGCGTCCCGCAGACGCGCGGCGCAGCGCTTTCAGCACGCGTGTCTCGGTTGCGGCATCGAGGTTGGCGGTGATCTCGTCGAGCAGCAACACGGCGGGATCTGCCGCCGCAGCGCGGGCAATGGACAAAAGCTGCCACTCGCCCTGCGAAAACAGCCCGTCGGTGCAGACGGTGATCTTCCCCGCCTGCGGCGCATACAACCCCAAAAGCAGGCGAAACACCGTGCTTTTTCCGGCGCCCGTCCTGCCGACAAGCGTGACCTGCTCGCCCGCTTTCACCGTCATGGAAAAATCGCGCAGCACCGGCTTTTCGTCATAGCCGAACGTCACATGGGAAAGCACCACATCGCCCCGCGCCGCCGTTTCCCTCTCGGGCGGGATCGCCCGCTCCGCTTGGGACAAAAACGCGTCGATGCGCTTGACGCCTGCCATCGCCGACTGAATGGTTTGGATCTCCATGCCGAGACTTTCGATCGGCGAGAAGATGCGGGAGATATAGTTGATCACGGCAACCGACGTGCCGACAGACATGCCGAAAAGCGCCAGAATGTCCGCCCTGCCCGAAGCGGAAAGCAGCATCACGATGCCGACCACTGCCGCATTCAGCAACAGTACCACGGGGGAATACACCGCGTCATAGAAATTCGTTTTTTCCACGGCGGCATAGCTTTCGCCGATGCGGCGGTCATAGCGCCGCTCCATGAAACGCTCCATGCCGAGTGCGCGGATGGTACGGATGTTGTGCAGCGTCTCGGGCACATGCCCGCTCACAGCGGCAACCGCGCGGCGGTTTTCGAGCTGCGCGGCAAGCATCTTCTTTTGCACATGCCGCGTGAAAACGGCAAAGAGCGGCAAAACCACCAGCAGCACAAGCGCAAGCCCGGTGTTTTTCACCGCAATGACCGCCAGGATCGAAAGAATACGGCAGGCATCCGCGACCATGCTGATGATGCCGGAGGTGAAAAGCGCTTCGACCGTGTCCACATCTCCCGAAAAGCGTGCGGCGACCTCGCCGGGCTTTTGCGCCATGAGCACGGCGGCGGGCAGTGCTATGAGCTTTTGCGACATTTCGGAGCGCAGCGCATGCGTCATTTTCTGCCCGAAAAGCACCAAAAGCGTTTCCTGCGCCGCCGAGAGCACCCCCTCGAGCGCAAGACTGCCGAAATAGGCAAGCACAGCGGCAAATGTCAGCGAGACGCCGTCGGTCAGACGGTCGATGACGCGGGCAAGCAGCAGCGGCGGCAGCAGCGATGCCGCGACGGATGCCGCCACGCACAAAAGCGTCCCCGCCGTCAGCAGCCGGTGCTCCCGCGCCGCCGTGCGCAGTGCCGCAAAAACCCCTTCCTTACGCTTCATGCTTTTCACCTCCCGTTTGACTTTCAAAAAGCTGTCGATAGGCGGGCGTCGTCGCCATCAGCTCGTCGTGCGTGCCGACAACGGTTTCCCCGTTCTCCATAAAAATCACCTGCTGCATCTGCGGAAAATGATACAGCCGATGTGAAATGAGCAAAACGATCTTATCCTTTGCATATTCCCGCAGGTTTTCAAACACCGCATCCTCCGTTTTGCGGTCAAGCGCGGAAAACGGATCGTCAAGGATCATCAGCGAGCGCGGGTGCGCCAGTGTTCTGGCAAGCGCCAGCCGCTGTGCCTGTCCGCCGGAAAGGCGCGTGCCGCTGCCGCCGATCACGGTCGCAGGTCCGTTCTCCATCGCCATGACCTCGTCCATGAGCGCGACCGCCGCAAGATACGGCACGGCATCCTGCTCTGTACCGCAAAGCACGTTATTCTCCACCGTGTCGGTGAAAAGCTCGGGATCGTGCCCGAGATAGCCGACCGTTTCGGCAATCTCGCGCGGGGACAGCGTCGAAAGCTCCCTGTCGCCGAAGCGGATCGCCCCGCCGAAAGGCGCTTCACAGAGAAACACCCGTCCGAGGGTGGACTTGCCGCAGGCGACGGGACCCGTGACACCGATGATATCGCCGGGGTGCGCCGTCAGCGAAAGTCCCGCAAAGATCGGCTCGTCACCATAGGCAAAGGAAACACCGTCCAGCACCAAAGCGGCAGGCTGCGCGGCAACGAGCGGCTTTTCCTGCACAGCCGTGTGCATCAGCGGACGGATCCGCCGCCACGACACCTCCGCTTTCTGCACGGAATTGAACAGCTTGGCGACCTTTGAGGATTTGACGGTCAGCTTTGTGAAGCAGGAAAGAAACGTCGTGAACGCCGCAATGTCCCAGGCGCGCCACCCCGTCCCGAGCACGTTTTTCGCGCCGCACCACAGAATGAACAAGACCCCCGCTCCCGATGCCGCAAGATAGAGCGGCGGCAGCGCAGACTGCCACACATTGGAGCGCACGGCAGCCTTTTCATAGCGGGAAAGCGTCTCCTCATAGCGCGCCGCCCGCGCATCCTCACAGCTGTATATGCGATAGGTCACGGCGTTTTCCGCGCGGTCAAGCGTTGCGGCGCTCAAAGCGCCCGCCGCCTTTTTGTATGCCGCGCCCGCGCGCTGCACCGGCTTTTTCATCCGCGCGGCGCAGAAATAGGACAGCGGCGTGAACAGCAAACTGAGAAATGCCAGCTGCGGGTCATACTCAAACAGCATCACCGCATAGCCGACAAGCGCCACGCCCGTATCGAACACCTCTGTTGTGAATTTCCGCATCCCCTCCACACAATCATCCACATCGGAGATGGCTTTCGTCATCAGCTCGCCGACGCCCTCTTTTTCCAAGGCAGCGCGGCTCTCGCGCACCAGATCGGCATAGAGGATGCCCTTCATGCGACGGTTGATGTTGTTGGCAAAGCGCCGCACATAAAAGCGCTTGATAAACCGCGCCGCCTGCACAAAAAGCGTGACCGCAAGATAGGCAAGCACCAGCACTGCCATTGCCCCCGCCTTCCTGCTCCCGCCGAGAATGTCGGCGAGGCACTGCGCGAGCTTTCCCTCAAACCACGGCGTTGCCAGCAGCCCCACGTTATAGAACACGCCCGACAGCGTTACAAACGTCAGCGGCAGCCACTGATCGCGGAAATAGGACAAAATGCGGTCGGGACGAAAGGTCTTTTCGGTTTTCATCACCGACTCACTTCCCTTTCCCGCCGAGAAGATGCGGAAACCCCGCGCGGCTCTCGGTCTTGGACGCGACATACAAAGTGTCCAGCAGCGCCGCAAAGGTCTTTCTCTCCTCTGCGGTCAGGGCGGAAAGCAAAAAGGCATAAAACGCCGCCTCCGTCTCCGTTTTGGACGCTTTCATGGCTTCCGCCTTTTCGGTGGGATAGAGAAGGCGGCTGCGCCGATCGGCGGGATCGTCCTTGCGCACAAGAAAGCCCTTTGCCTCAAGGTTCTTGGTGCGGCGGGCAACGGCGGCCTTGTCCGCGTGCAG